>DASSYY010000209.1:0-14967 GCA_035703025.1 Gemmatimonadales bacterium
ACTGGCGGTCGGGCCACTGATCGTCGACGACCGTGAGCGCCAGGTCCGTATGCGCCAGCGCGACCGCCCGGACCGTGCGCCCGAGCGTGGAATAGGGGCTCCCGACCGCCGAGACCGTGTCGGCCTGCCAGCTCCGGCCGATACCGTCGAGGTTCACGTCGGCCACGATCGACCCGATCGGCACCGGCGGGCGGCGCGTGAAATACTCGCTGCCGCAGATGCAGATCTCTTCGGCGGTAGGCGTGAAGAAGATGACCGACCGCCGGGGCCGCTCGGGCATACGCCCGAAAGCGTAGGCGGCTTCCAGCACGGCCGCTACACCCGAGGCGTTGTCGTCGGCGCCGTTGTAGACGCTGTCGCCGTGGTCGGGTGGGGCGCGAAGGCCGAGATGATCGAGGTGCGCGCTCATGACGACGTACTCGTTGCGGAGCACCGGATCGCGGCCCGGCAGCACGCCGACGACATAGGGCACGACCACGGTGTCCGTGCGCTGGGGGATCACGAGCGAGATCTCCGCGCCGCCGGCCGGATCGGGCGCCAGGCGCTCAACGGCGTCCGCGCTGACGAGCGCCGTCGGCACTCCATTGGAGGCGTGATCCATCGCTTCGGTCGCCGCGGCGACCGGCGCCACGGCCTGCGCCGAGTCGAGGACCAGAATCAGCCCGGCGGCACCGGCCCGGCGGGCGGCGAAGGTGGCCTCATGGGCGGGTGCCCGCCAGTCGCCCGCCGGCAGCCGCAGGAGCGGGATACGGCCACGGATGCCGGCCGTGTCGCTCAGGTCGGCAACCGCGACGAGTCGGCCGCTCACCGGCCGAGTGCCGGCCCGCATGATGCCGAAGTCCGTGCCATATACCAGCCGCTCGCCGCCTGGCGCAGCGGCGAGCTCGATCCCCGCGGTGACCACGTGCGTCGTCACCAGCGGCCAGCGAACGACGAGGCCGCCGCCCGAGAGCGGGTGCAGTCCCGCGCGGCGGAATTGCGCGGCCACGTAGGCCGCGGCGCCGTCCAGGCCGCGTGAAGGCGTCGCACGGCCGAGCAGGGAGTCGTCCGCCAGCACCCCGATATGGCGGGCGATGCGCTGCCCGGTGATGTCCTCGATGCCGCCCCGGCCGACCGAAGCCCCCTGAGCGGCCAGGCCCTGCGTCACAGACACCGCCAGAAGCAGCCCGGCGCCGACGCAGCGATGGACGGCGATCCCGCCGCAAGATGGGGCGATCCGGAGGGCGCGATCCAGATTCTTCATGACCGAAGCTCCTTGTCCCAGGCCCGGAACGCGACCTCGTAGTAGTCGTCAGAGAAGCGCACCCACTCGCCCAGCGCGGCCGGCGGCCGCCATTCTCGCGCGGCCTTCCCGGGTGGCACACCGCGGGCGAACGCCGCCCGGGCCCCCTCCTCGATGCTCTCGAGCAGCGTGAGGAACGCGCGCAGCTCAGGCGCCCGCGCCGCGGAGCCGTGCCCCGGCACCCACAGGGTGGCCGGCTCGGCGAGCAGCCGCCGAACGTGGGCGGTCTGCCGGCTGGGCGTAGCGTCCACGAAGTTGGGGAAGAGCCCGTTCCACACGAGGTCGCCGCACCAGACGATCCGTGGGTCCAGCACCTCGATCGTGAGATCGCTCGGCGTGTGCCCCTCGCGTGGATCGATGCGCACGCGGCGCCCACCGAGGTCCAGCTCGGTAGGACGATCCGCAGCGACGAGGGTGCCGGGAAGCACGGCCCCGGGGCGCCGCTGACGGAGCAGGTCGCGGGTCACCGCGGTGCCGATGATCTCGACCGGCTCACCGCCCGCGGCGTAGCCACCCAGGCCCGCGGAATGATCGCCGTGGCAGTGCGTCAGCACGACGTGTGACGGCCACCTGCCGGTGAGGCGCCGCGATTCCTCCGCGAGCCAGCGCGCACCTTCCACGCTGGCGAACCCCTCTACCGCCAGCACGCCGTCGCGTCCGGCGACCAGGCCGCCGTTCGAGAAGGTCCGCATCGCCCCGCTGGCGTGATCGCCGGCGAGCGGCGTGGAGATCAGCATCCACACGCCGTCGGCCACGCGCTCGAGCCGGCCCCAGGGCTCGCGCCGCACGAACAGCCCGCGCGGCTCGGCCGCGAACAGTCGGCGCGTGTCCGTGCTCGCGGCCGCGAGGGCCGCCAGCACGTGCGCACCACACCCGAGCGCCGCGCCGCCGGCGGTGCCGAGAAACGCCCGGCGTCCGACGGCGGTCATGGCGTCGCCGCCGTCGCGCCGGGCGAAGAGGACTTGGTGCCCTGCGTCTTGTCGCGATCGAACTTGGTGCTGACCGCCCGGAGCGTGGGGTAGAACTGCACGAAGACGTTGTCGTCCGCGGCATTCTGGGCGTGACACGACTGGCACCCCTGTCTCGGCATTGCCACGGCGCGGGATCCGGAGGCACCCTTGCCGAAGTTGAAGTAGGCCCAGCTGCCCGGGAAACGCCCGCTGTCCTTGAGCGAGAACTCCACCGCGATGAAGTCGCCCTCGAAGAAGCCCTGTTTGCTGGGGTGCACCTTCTGGCCCGGCTCGAACAGGGTCATCGCCATCATGGTTCCCTCGCGGAACTTGCCCGTCCGCACGTAGTGCTCGTAGGCCGAGGGTTCGATGTACACGTTGTGAAACATCCCGCCGGTGGAACCCGCGGCGGCGATGTCGGCTCCGCTGGGCTGCGAGTAGCCGAGGCCCATGGAGGAGCCGGCCAGGACCCAGCGCTCGAATCCGTCGGGACGGATCAACGAATCACCGGCGTACCGCGGCATCGTGTCGCCCGGCGTCCGCTGCTGGGGCGGCCCGCTCCGCTGGGCGAGCGTCGCCGCCACGGCGACGGCCGCAGCCGCCAGGGCGATACCCACCGTCTTCACTGCGCTCATGCTGCCTCCAGATGCCGCTCCTGCGAGCGGTGCAGAAATTTTTGCACCCTGGGCCAAACGAGAGGCGCTCGGTGGGTGCGGCCGGCGCCTCGACAGATAGTGTTCTAGCGATCCTGCCGCAGGGCATCGAGCGCCCAGACGGCTGTCAACCGCACCTCGTGATCCGGGTCTCTCGTCGCTACCATCAGCGGCTCCGCCGCGCGCGGGTCGCCCAGCATGCCGAGCATGTGGGCTGCGCTCTCGCGGATCTGCGGGACGGTATCGGCGAGCGCGCCGACCAGTCCGTCGACGGCCGCCGGATCCTCGGAGTCGCCCAGCGCGTGAACCAGGGCGTCGCGAACCTCGACGTCGGGCTCGCGGGCGAGCGCCGCGAGCAACCGGGTCACCGACGGGCGGCTCCCGATCGTCTCGAGCGACCATCCGGCCGCCGACCGCACCTCGGCGGCGGGATCGGCGAGGGCCGCTTCGAGTGCCGACCTCCGGCCCCGGCTCTCAAACCGCGCGAGGGCGGTGACCGCCATGACGCGTGTGTGCGGGTCGGGGTCGTCGCTGAGGAGACGGGTGAGCTCGCCGGCGGCGGCGTCGCCCCGGATCTCGCGCAGCGCCACCGTCATCACCGAGCGGACGCCGTGCTCGGGATCCGCGGCGAGCCGCGCCAGGGCCGGCACCGCGCGCGGATCGTGCAGGTCGCCGAGGGCGAGGACGGCCATCTCGCGAACGTGCGCATCGCCGTCGCCGAGCGCGGCGACCAGTGGCTCGAGCGCCGCGCGGTCGCCGAGCTTTCCCAGGCCCCAGGCGGCCATGCCGCGCGTGGCCGGGTCGGGATCGCGCAGCCGCGCGACGAGCGCGGTCCGGGCGCCGCTCGATCCGAGCGAGGCCAGCGACCACACGGCTTCTCGTCGAACCACGGGATCCGCGGAGCCCAGCCGCGCCGACAGCTCGGCCACGCTCGGCCCGACGGTCCAGGGATGGAGCGCGGCGGTCGGCAGCCCCACGAGCAGGGCGGCGCCGCCCACCGCGAGCAGCGTACGCCGGCCCGCGGGCCGGTGATCCTGCCCGACATCCAGGATCGCGCGCATCCGTTCGGGCAGCGTGGCGGCGGCGGCCATGGCGAGCGCGCCGCGGTGGGTCGCGCCGGGAGACACGAACGTGCGGGCGATGTCGAGCAGCTGTTGCGCGTAATCGATCGGTCCGGTGCCGAGCGCGAGCACGCGGTCGTCGCAGGCCTGCTCCTGCTCCAGCCGCGCGCGGTGCGCCGCGCGCCAGGCGAGCGGGCTGGGCCAGTGAATGGCGCAGCCGAGCTCGATCAGCAGGTGCCCCGCGTAGTCCCCCCGCCGGACGTGCGCCAGCTCGTGCCGCAGCACGACGCGCTGTCGCTCCGGATCCCAGCGTCTTGCCGCGGCGGGCAACAGCACGACCGGACGGAGGAAGCCCCAGCTTACGGGAACCGCCAGCTCGCGGCTGATCGCGATCCGCAGCGGCTGCCGGACGCCGAGATCGCCGGCCACCTCCCGGGCGAGATCGGCCAGCGGGCCCCGACGGAGAATCGTGGCCCGCCGGGTGACCTGTGCAATGCGCCGGACGTCGCGGGCCAGTCGGGCGAGCACGAGCAACGCACCGGCGAGCCACAGGCCCAGCGCCCAAGGTGCCGCGCGGCGAAGCCATGGTCTCGCGGTCGTCCCCGTGCCGGGCAGCCCCACGCCCATCCCGCCTGGATGAGCCGCCTGACCACCCATTGAGGATGCCCCTCGGGGCGTCATGCCTGCCACGGACGACCGCATGGCGGACCGCATGGCGGCGAGGCGCGCGGCATCACCCTGCATGGGGGTGACGAGTGCGGAGTGCGTTGTGGTGCCCGGGCCGGCAACCATCGTGGGTGCAGCGCGCGCGCCCGGTCCGAGCGTGGGAGGCTCGAGCACCGGCAGCGCGAGGGTCAGGGCCGGCAACGCGATCAGGCCGCCGAACGCCGCCATCCAGACGGCGTATCGGCCCGCGGCGGATCGCCGACGCAACAGCCCAGCAGCCAGGAAGGCCGCGGCCAGGATCAGGCCACCCCGGACCAGAGTGCCACCGAGCAGATCGAGCAGATCGAAGGGGCTCATGGGCGCTGCTCCCGCTTGGCCGCCTCGACCCAGGCGGCGAGTTCGTTCAGCTCCTCCTCCGACAGCCGGGTCGACGGCGAGTCGAGGAGGGTGAGCACGGCCTTCGAGGGCGAGCCCCGGAAGAACGTGCGGACCAGATGACGGAGCGCGGATTCCCGTACCGCCTCCGCGGGCTGGGTCGGGCTGTAGACGTACCGGCTTCCCTCCCGCCGGTGGCGGACCACGCCCTTCCGCTCCAGGATGCCGAGCGTGACCCGGACCGAGTTGTAGGCCGGCCGGTCGGCCAGGTGGGCCACCACCTCCGCCGCCCCGGCCTCGCCGAGGCGGTAGAGGATGTCCATGATCTGCCGCTCTCTGCGGCTGAGCTGGTTCTGCGGGGGTTGGGTCATAGGCCTGTGTGCAAACTTTTTTGCATTACGGGTCGGCCGACACGGAGGTTTCGGGTGGTCGGTAGCGCCGGTTCAGCGGAGGTCGGACAGGGCGGCCGTTGCGGCAAAGTAGCCGCCCATGCCGTGCACGCCCCCGCCCGGCGGCGTCGACGCCGAGCAGAGGTACACTCCGCGGAGCGGGGTGCGGTAGGGCGTCGGCCGGGCCACCGGCCGGGCGAAGACCTGGGGGAGGTCCATCCGCCCGCCGTTGATGTCGCCGCCGATCAGGTTGGCGTTCCGGCGCTCGAAGTCGGCCGGTGTGAGTACGCTGCGGGCGAGGATTCGCTCCCGGAACCCTGGGGCGAAGCGCTCGACCTGCCGTTCGATCAGGTCGGTCGCGTCCACGGTGGAGCCGTTGGGCAGGTGGCAGTAGGCCCAGGCCGTGTGCCGGCCCTCCGGCGCGCGGCTCGGGTCGAAGAGCGTGGGCTGCACGAAGAGGACGAACGGCCGGTCGTGCACCTCGCCGCGCTCGTGGGCCGCCTCGGACGCGGCGATCTCCTCCAGCGTGCCACCGAGATGGACGGTGGCGGCCCGCAGGCATTCTGGCGCGGTCCACGGCACCGGCCCGTCGAGGGCCCAGTCGAGCTTGAAGGCGGCGGCGCCGTACCGGTAGGTCTCGAGCTTCCGCCGGTACCGTGCGGGCAGGCGCGCGCCGGCGATGCGGGCCACTTGGCGCGGACCCAAGTCCAGGATGACCACGCGCGCCGGAGCGAGCTCATCGAGGTGCTCGACCGGGGCGCCGGCCTGAATCTCCCCGCCGAGCGCTCGGAAGTGGGAGACCAGCGCGTCCGCGAAGCGCTGCGAGCCGCCCCTGGCGATCGGCCATCCGACCGCGTGTCCCGCCACGGACAACAGCAGCCCGAACGCGCCCGTGCCCCAGGCGTCGAGTGCGAGGAAGGAATGCGCCGCATTGCCGGCGAAGAGCGCCCGGGCGGCCGTGCCGCGCAGTCCGCGGGCCACGCTCGTCGCCGGCCGAAACGCGTGGAGGCCGAACCGCGCCATGAGGATCGGATGCCTCGGAGGCCGGAGCGGCGGCGCCAGCACGTCCTCGGTGAGGTCGCTCCATGCCGCGACGAACGGCTCGTGCATCCGCCGCCATGCCGGCCCACCGGGGCCGAGCCCGGCGGCGGTGGTCTCGAGCGAGCGCTCGAGCAGGGCGGCGGTGCCGTCGTCCTGGGGATGCGCCAGGGCCGCGGGCGGCTGCACCCACTCGAGGCCGTGCGGGCCGAGCGGCAGGCTGCGGAAGAAGGGGGACGAGAGGGCGAGCGGGTGGACGGCGGAGCAGAGGTCGTGCGTGTAGCCGGGCAGCGTGAGCTCGGCCGAGCGGAGCCCACCGCCGATGGTAGCTTGCGCCTCGCGGATGACCGTCTTGAGTCCGGCCCCGGCCAGGACAATGGCGGCGGCAAGACCGTTGGGTCCCGATCCTACGACGACGGCATCAGGGGGCATGCGCAAAGATAGCGCGTGCCCGAAAAAGTCAGGTCGGCGTGCGGGGATTGCCGGACGATGCGTCCTCGTGCACGGCTCTCGAAGCCACGGCAGCTTCGACCTTGTTCATCAGCTCCGAGCGCGTGAACGGCTTGGCAAGGAAGTAGACCCGTGGATGGTCCAGGCCCTCCCGCACCAGGACCTCGGCCGGGTGCGCCGACATGTACAGCACCCGCACGGCGGGCCACTCTTCCTGGATCACGCGCACCAATTCGACGCCGCTCGTACCGGGCATCACCACGTCCACGATGGCCAGATCGATCGGCTGGCGGGACGTCGCCAGGACTTCCAGCGCTTCGGTGGCCGACCCGGCCTCGAAGACCCGATAGCCTGCCTCCGAGAGCAGGTGAAAAGCGGCCTTGCGTACCACTCCGACATCGTCGACCACCAGGATCGTGTGGGCGCCGGCGAGGGGGGTGTCCTGAGGATGATCACTAGTCACAGCTGATACCTGCTGAGGAAATGCATTGCTGGGAACCAGATTCGGGACTGTACGCCGCCGTACCATGGCTCGTCTGTGCGCTGCATCACACCTCGGGTGCCGGTGTGGAAAACTACTGAAACCGGCCGCACCCGGGACCCGTCACACACTCCACCGGCGGTAACGTTCTTCGCCCGGTGTCAGACGACCCGACAGCCCAGGATTCCCCATGAAGGCTCGCGCTCTCCGCCTGCTGGTTCTCGCCGCGCTCCTGCCGTTGGGCGGCCTCCGTGCCGCCACCGTTCCGGCGCCGGCGACGCTGGCCTACAGCATCGACCTCAACCGCCGGGCCGACGACCTGTTCCACGTCACCCTCAGGGTCAGCGGGCTCCGGGCCGAGAACGCCGTCTACCAGTTCGCGGCGACCGCTCCGGGCACGTACCAGGTCATGAACATCGGGCGGTACGTGAAGTCGTTCCAGGCGTTCGACGCCAAGGGAGTGCGGGTGCCGGCGGAGCAGATCTCCGTCAATCAATGGCGGCTGAGCGCCCCGGCACGGGTGCGGACCATCCGCTATACGGTCACCGAGACGTGGGACAGCCCGCTGGACCACCCCATCTACAAGATGTGCGGCACCTCGATCGAGGCGGACCACGTCCTCATCAATCCGCACGCGGTGATCGGGTATCCGGAGGGGCTTCAGGCGGCGCCCGTGCGCCTGCGGCTGGCCTATCCCGCGGCGTGGAAGCTGGGCACCGCGCTCCATCGCGGCCCCGACGGCGTCTTCACAGCCGACAACTACGACCAGCTCGTCGACTCGCCTATCCTGCTCGGCCGGCTCACGAAGGCGCGCGTGGTGGTGACGGGCGTGCCGATCGACGTCTATGCCTACTCGGCCACGGACAAGATCAAGGCCAGCCAGCTCCTCGGGGCGATGAGCGGCATGCTGACGGCTGCCGGTCGGTTCCTGGGCAAGCTTCCCGTGGACCGGTACACCTTCCTCTACCACTTCGCCCAGGACGGCGCCGGGGCGTGGGAGCACTCGTTCAGCTCGGAGTACGTACTGCAGGAGGGCGAGTTCACCGACTCGGTGGGGCACCGGGTGACGGACATCGCGGCACACGAGTTCTTTCACATCGTGACCCCGCTCAACATCCATAGCGAGATCATCGAGCACTTCAACTTCGTGACGCCGGTGCCCTCACGGCACCTCTGGCTGTACGAGGGCACGACCGAGTGGGCCGCGCACGCGATGCAGCTCCGCGCCGGGCTCAAGACGCCCGAGGACTACCTCCAGACCCAGCTCCGGAAGATGCAGATCGACCGGCAGGCGTTCGACACCAGCTACAGCCTGCGCGAGCTCGCGCTCACCTCATACAGCGACTCGGGCCAGGCGCAGTACGGCAACATCTACATGCGGGGGGCGCTCACGGCGGGGCTGCTGGACATCCGGCTGCTCGAGCTGTCCCACGGGGAGCAGGGCCTGCAGGACCTGATTACCGAGCTCACCCATCGCTACGGCAAGCGACGGGCGTTTCCCGACTCCACCTTCGTCGACACCCTGGTGGCGATGACCCATCCCGAGATCCGGGAATTCTTCGACCGCTACGTGTGGGACTCGCAGCACCTGCCGATCAGGGAGTATTACGCCAAGCTCGGCATCACGCTCGTCGAGGACGACAAGGGCCAGCCGGTCCGTTTCGAGATCGATCCCAATCCCACCGACGAGCAGCGCCTGCTCCGCGACGCGTGGCTGGGGCGACGGCCGCACGGCGCGACCTGAGCGACCCGGCTCAGGAGTAGTAGCGGCGGAGGTGCGCCGCGACGCCGTCGAGGTCCGGGAACAGCCGGCGCTCGTCCACGCTCACGAGATCGAGCTGGTCGCGGATGCGCCCCGCCTCCTGGGCGGGGATGACGAGCTTGGTCAGCGTGTCGCCCAGGCCGTGGTGCTCGAGGAACCGGTCGAACGGCTGGCGCTTGTCGGAGCAGAGCGTGAACGTCGCCGACTGGGCCGTGATGCGGGCGTTGAGCGACGGCGGCTCGAGCATGCAGGCGAACGGCCGGACGTCGTCCCGCATCGCGAAGAGCGCGGACGGCGTGAACGGCCGGTCCCCCCCGAGGATTCCTTCCAGGTCCTGGATCAGCAGCGCGAGCTCCGGCAGGTGGAAGCGGCGGTGCACCGTCTTCCAGTCGAGCCGCCAGACGGCGCGATCGGTCGTCACGGCCGGATCGACGGTGGCGAAGTGCGCCGCCACGAGCGGCGAATAGGTCCAGTCGAGCAGGCGCGTCGGCAGGCCGTGGTGCTGCGCGGCGATGAGCACCTCCCAGTCGTTGACCGGCGGCGTCGGGAAGTAGGGGCGGGAATAGCGAATGAAGCTCCGGAGGATGTACTCCTCCAGCTCGGCCTTCGTGTGCGGCCGCCCGGCGCCGCCGAGCTGGTCGAGACTGGTGAGCAGCGGCCAGGCGGCGTGGGCCGCGCCGCGGTAGACGCCGGTGCTGCGGCGGCGGCCCGAGGTGGGGTCCGGCTCGGGCGTGGTCTGGGCGATCAGGTCGCTCAGCGAGTGGATGACGACTTCGCGAATCGGCACGCAGGGATATGAAGTCTCCCACCGGGGATCGCGCAAGGCCACGGCGTCGGGCCATCTTTCGACGCATGCCGGCCCCCGACCTCGAGGTGCTCGCGGCCCGCCTCCCCGCGCGGCCGCTGACCCGGTTTGCGCCGAGCCCGACCGGGTATCTCCATCTCGGCCACGCGGCCAATGCCGTGTGGGTGTGGGGCCTCGCGCGGGCGCTCGACGGGCGCGTGCTGCTGCGCCTGGAAGACCACGACCGGGGCCGGTGCCGCCCGGCGTACGAATCCGCGCTGCTCGATGATCTCGAGTGGCTCGGCCTGGTGCCGGACGTCGGGCCCGTGGCGGACCTGCGCGCCGGAGCCTCCCCCTACCGGCAGAGCGACGCCGTCGAGGCGTACGAGGCGGCACTGGCCCGGCTGTCGGTGCACGGCCTGGTGTTCGCGTGCGACTGCTCCCGGCGCGACCTGGCCCGTGTCGGCGGCGACGTGTTCAACGAGGAGACACCGTACGCGGGTCGCTGCCGGAGTCGGGGGCTCGCCTGGGGGCCAGGCCGCGGGCTCCGGCTTCGCGTCGATCCGAGCGTGGAGCGGTTCGACGACGTCAGGCTCGGCCCGCGCCTCCAACGGCCCGACGAGCAGTGCGGAGACCTGCTCCTCAGGGACCGGCTGGGACAGTGGACCTACCAGTTCGCCGTGGCGGTGGACGATCTCCGGCACGGCGTGGACCTGGTCGTTCGCGGGGAGGACCTGCTGGAGTCGACCGGGCGTCAGCTCCTGCTCGCGCGCCTGCTCGGGAGGCCGGCTCCGCCGGTCTTCCTGCACCATCCGCTGATCCGGAAGCCCGGCGGGGAGAAGTTGAGCAAGTCGAACGGGGACACGGGCATCCGGGAGCTCCGAGGGGCGGGTGTGTCGCCAGCCGCCGTGCTCGGGCGGGCGGCGTTCCTGACCGGGCTCCAGGGCTCCGATGCGCCGCTGGCGGCAGGCGAACTGGCCAAGCTGTTCGGCGGTGGTTAGCATCCCAAAAGCGACCACAGAGGCACAGAGGCCAAAGAGGACAGCGGGGTAGATGACCAAGTGATCCATCCGAACTGGTGGACGGCCACATTGAGGGCGCTGCTCTGTGCCCTCTGTGCCTCTGTGGTGCAATCGGTCGCGACCTCCACCGCCGAAGCCCAGGCGCTGCCCCGGGTCATCATCGAGACCGACCTGGGCGACATCGAGGTCGAGATCGACACCATCCACGCGCCGCTCACCGCCGCCAACTTCCTTCGCTACGTCGATCTCGGCTTCTACCGGTTCAGCCGGTTCCACCGGACGGTCCGGGAGGGCAACCAGCCCGGCAGCAAGGTCAAGATCGCGGTCGTGCAGGCGGGGCTCGATTCGCTTCGGGTGAAGGACTTCCCGCCCATCAAGCTCGAGCGCACGAGCGTCACCAAGCTGCGGCACAAGGACGGCACCATCTCGATGGCACGGGACGGGCCGGACACGGCCACGTCCGACTTCTTCATCTGTGTGGGCGATCAGCCCGCCCTCGACTTCGGCGGCAAGCGGAATCCGGACGGCCAGGGGTTCGCGGCGTTCGGGCGGGTGATGCTGGGGATGGACGTGGTGCGGAAGATCAACGAAGCGCCGGCCCAGGGTCAGGCCCTGGAGCCGGCGGTGCGCATCCTGAACATCGTGCGGAAGGGGGCCTGAGCGCCCGCTACGGCCCCGTCGTGCCCTTGAGGATGCCCTCCCGCACCCGAGTCGCCTTGGGCGACGCGGCGGGGTCGAACTCCATCCGGCTCTCCACCCGCGGCACCAGGCGGACCTTGCCATTGAGCGTCAGTCGCTGTCCGGCCCGCTCGACCTGAATCGGCAGCGGCTGCCCATCCTCCTTGCCGAACCGGGCCCGGAACTTGGGCCCGAAGTCCTCATCCGTGATCGCGATGTCGCCCAGAGCCAACAGGATGTCGCCCGCCTGCACACCGGCCTCCTCCCCCGCGCTTCCCGGCAGCACCTGGCGGACCACGACCTTGCCGGCCGAGTCAAGGCCTGACGACAGGCCGATGCGAGGCTCGAGGATCGTATCCGTGACGATCCTGAGCCCCGCGAGCGGGAGGATCTGAGCCCAGGGATAGGGCTCGCGGCCGTCCACGTATCTGGCGGCGAAGTCGGTGAAGCTCTTCCCACCCGCCGCCGCCGTGACGGCTCGCCACCACTCCGCGCCCGTGAACCCGCGCCCCGCCTTGTAGGTCGAGCGGTACAGGCCGCGCATCACGTCGTCCAGCGACTTCCGGTTGTCGCTCGCGTCACGGATCAGCGCGTCGAGCATGAAGCCGGCGAGCGAGCCTTTCGGATAGTAGAGATATCCGCTCCCGTCGGTCGGGTGGATCCAGGTGGAGAGCGACGCGTCCTCGAGCGCCGTCGGCGGCGCATCGGCCACCTTCCCGATCTTGTCGGCGGTCAGCGCCAGGAACTGCTCGGGCGTGATGACCCCCCCGCGGACAAGGGCCAGGTCGGCGTAGTAGTCCGTGATCCCTTCGCTCACCCACAGCCAGACGGTGGGCTCGGTGCGGTCGTACACATACGGCACCATGTCCGCCGGCCGGAGCCGCTTCACGTTCCAGGCGTGGAAGATCTCGTGGGCGGTGACCGACGTGAGGATGGGGTTGCCGATCGCCTGCGGGTTGTAGATGCCGACGTGCGAGTTGGTGTGCTCGAGCGCGCTGAGGCCGCCGTAGCTGGAATCGAACAGCATCATGACGGTGTAGTTCTGCCACGGCGTCTCCTGGAACACGGCGGCTTCCGCCGGAATCACCTTGGCGATGTCGTTCCACATCTGCTCCCGGGCCGGACCTGTGAGCGCGCCGGCCGGGAAGGTGGCCAGGCGGGTCCAGACGCCCGCGACTTGCATGCTGTCGTAGTCCATCCGCCCGACGAAGAACGGCTTGTCCACGAGGTCGTGGTAGGTCCCCTCGCGGTACGTCCCCGCCTGCTGCGGCACCGCCTGCATCCCGGTGGCGACGAGCCACGAGGGCTCCGTTCGGATCGTGACCGTCGCGGGGAACGTGAGCGGCCGGCCCTCGGGGTAGGGCAGCACGTTCGTGCCGTTGAACAGCGCGAAATTCGGCCGGGCCCAGGCCATGGCGTTGTCGAGCGTGTCGGCCAGGAAATCGAACCGGACGCTGACCGACTTGGCCCCCGCCGGCTGGATCCGCCAGGTGTCGTAGTCGACCTTGTCCCAGACGAGCGGGCGGTCGCCGGCGGTCGGCGTGAAGTTGCCGAGCCAGCGCGCGAACCAGGTCATCTCATAGGCGCCGGGCGTCCAGGCCGGGAGCGACAGCAGCACCGGTCCCGGTCCCGCGACGTCGAAGGTCAGCGCCACCTTGAGCATCCGGTTCTCGGCGGTGGCGGAGTCGAAGGTGATCTCATACCGCAGGTTGGCGAGCGGCGCGGACTGGGCGGCTGCGGGCGCCTTCTGCGCCGCGGCCGGCGTACCGGCCAGGCCGGCCAGGGTGAGAGCAGTCAGCGCAAGTCGGACCGGTCTGCGGGCATGTGCTTCGGATCGGGTCATGGGAGCGATCGGGCTGGGGTGTTCACCACAGAGACACAAAGGGCACGGAGAACGGCGAGGAGAGAACAGCAACCTGTTTCTCTGTGTCCTCTGTGCCTCTGTGGTGAATGCGACAGGCTGTCATGTGCGCGAAGGCCGGCTCAGGCGTCGGACCGTGCCGGCGCCACCGCGGCGTGGGACGGCTGGAGGCCGGCGGCCGAAAGCTCCGGACCGAGCTCGCCCTCCCAGCGCGCCATCACGGCGGTGGCGAGGCAGTTGCCGACGAGGTTGATCATCGTCCGGGCCATGTCCATCAGCTCGTCCACGCCCAGGATCACGGCCACGCCCTCGAGCGGCAGGCCGAAGGCGGTGAGCGTGCCCGAGAGCACCACCAGCGACGCCCGCGGCACCGCCGCAATGCCTTTGCTGGTGATGAGGAGCGTCAGCATCATCAGCAGCTGCTGGCCGATCGTGAGCTCGACGCCGGCGGCCTGCGCCACGAAGATCGACGCCACCCCGAGATAGAGGGTGGAGCCGTCGAGGTTGAACGAGTAGCCGGTGGGCATGACGAAGGCGACGATGCGGCGGGGCACGCCGAATTCGGTCATGCGCTGCATCGCGAGCGGCAGGGCGGCATCGGACGACGTCGTGGTGAACGCGATGATCGCCGGGTCCTTTACCGCGCGCAGGAACCGGCGCAGCGGGACCCGCGCGATCAGCGCCGCGGGCACCAGCGCCACCAGCGCGAATACTACCAGCGCGCCGTAGAGCGTGAGCACCAGCAGTCCCAGGTTCTTGAGCACCTGGATGCCGCTGTGGCTCACCGTCACCGCCATCGCGGCGCCGATGCCCACCGGCGCGTACCGCATGACGATGCCCACGAACTTGTACATCACCTCCGCCAGCCCCTCGCAGAACCCGAGCATGGCCTCCTTGGGCTTCCCGCGCACCTGGGTCAGTGCGATCGCGAAGAGGGTGGCCCAGAAGACCACCTGCAGCACCTCGTTGTCCGCCGCCGCCTCGAAGAAGCTGCGGGGGACGATGTGCTCGAGGAAGCCGCCGAAGGTGGTGGGCGCGGCGTTGGGAATGGCGGCGTGGGGATCGGGTGCAGGGAGGATCACGCCCACGCCCGGGCGGGTGATATGGACGGCGACGAGTCCGATGACCAGCGCCACCGTGGTCATCAGCCAGAAATAGCTGATCGACTTCAGCGCCAGCCGCCCGATCCGCTTCAGGTCGTCGCCGTGGCCCGCGATGCCGATGACCAGGGTGCCGAAGATGATCGGCACGATCACCGACTTGATCATTCGGAGGAACACGGTCGAGAGCGGCTTGAGCGAAGCCGCGAACTCCGGCGCCACCCATCCGATCAGGATGCCGGCCCCCATCCCGATGAAGATCCACCAGGTGAGCGAGATACTCCGCAGGGCGCGCAGCATCAGCGGCCGACCAGGGCTCCGGCCTTGGCCTCGATCCCCGCCAGGAGTGACTCGTACGACGCCGCGAACTTGGCCACGCCGTCGGCCTCCAGCTCGCGGGTGATCGCGGCCAGAT
>DASSYY010000028.1:0-3201 GCA_035703025.1 Gemmatimonadales bacterium
CTACGCGCGCTGGGTGGCGCGCTACATGGCCACGCTCGTGCCCGATCCCGCGCGCGTGCCCCCGGTCCACCGGGGCGAGGCCCTCACCCGGGCACAGCGCAGCTTCGGCTACGGGTTCGAGGACCTGCGGCTCGTGCTCGAGCCGATGGGCGGCACCGGCGCGGATCCCGTCTGGAGCATGGGCGACGACACGCCGATCCCGCCGCTGTCGGCCGTGCCCCAGAGCCTGTACGCCTATTTCCGGCAGCGCTTCGCCCAGGTGACCAACCCGCCGATCGACTCGCTGCGCGAGGCGATGGTGATGTCGCTCCGCATGCACCTGGGCCGGCGCGGCTCGCCGTTGCTCGAGCGGCCCAGCTACGCACGGATGCTGCGCCTGGAGCACCCGGTTCTCCTCCCCGAGGAGATGGCCGCGCTCCGGAACGTGGCGGGCTTCTCGACCGTCACGCTGGACGCCGTCTGGGACACGACCCGGGGTACCGATGGCCTCCGCCCCGCCCTGACCGCGCTTCGCCGCGCGGCCGAGCGGGCGGCCCGACGCGGGGCGCACATCCTGGTGATCAGCGATCGCGCGGCCGACGCGACCCATGCACCGATCCCGATGCTGCTCGCCGTCGGCGCGGTGCGCCAGCACCTGGTACACACCGGGCTGCGCGCGCGCGTCGGCCTCGTCGCCGAAGCGGGCGACGCGTTCGACATCCACCATTTCGCGACGCTCATCGGCTACGGCGCGGAGGCGGTCCACCCGTGGCTGGCGCTGGAGACGCTCGACGGGCTCTTCGGCGAAGAGCGCGAGCACTCCCGGCGCGAGCGCGAGGCCCAGGCGGCCCCGCGCCCGGCGCCGGCGGAAGCCCGCGCGCAGTTCCGCTCGGCCGCGGAGAAAGGGCTGCTCAAGATCCTCTCCAAGATGGGCATCTCGACCCTGAGCTCGTACTGCGGCGCGCAGATCTTCGAGGTGCTCGGCCTGGGCCACGAGGTCATCAGCACCTGCTTCTCGGGTACGGCCTCCCCGATCGGCGGCATCGGCTTCGAGGAGATCGCCGAGGACGTGCTGGCGCGTCATCGCGCGGCCTACCCGGAGGAGGCCGGCGCGCAGGTCTCGCTGCCCGATCATGGCCGCGTGCGCTTCCGCAAGGAGGGCGAGGACCACGGCTGGGCACCGCCGGTGGTCGTGGCGCTCCAGCAGGCGGTGAAGGCGAACGGGCCGGATGCCTATGGCGGCTTCCTGGTGAAGAACGCCGGCCGCCGGCCGGCCGGCCCGCGCGACCTGCTGGCGGTGCGCGAGGGGACCCCGGTGCCGCTCGAGGAAGTCGAGCCGGCGGAGGTCATCCGCACGCGCTTCATCTCGTCGGCGATGTCGCTGGGCGCGCTCTCGCCCGAGGCGCACGCGACGCTCTCCATCGCGATGAACCGGATGGGGGCCCGGTCCAACTCGGGCGAGGGCGGCGAGGACCCGCACAACTACCACGGCTTCGCCAACGGCGACCGGGCCGACAACCGCATCAAGCAGGTGGCGAGCGCCCGGTTCGGGGTCACGACCGAGTACCTGACGCGGGCGGAGGAGCTGGAGATCAAGATCGTCCAGGGCGCCAAGCCCGGCGAGGGCGGCCAGCTGCCCGCGCACAAGGTGACCGACCTGATCGCCCGGCTCAGGCATTCGGTGCCCGGCGTGTCGCTCATCTCGCCGCCGCCGCACCATGACATCTACTCGATCGAGGACCTGGCGCAGCTGATCCACGACCTCAAGACGGTGAACCCGCGGGCCCGGGTCGGCGTCAAGCTGGTCTCCGAGACGGGCGTCGGCACGGTGGCGGCGGGCGTGGCCAAGGCGTACGCCGACTACGTTCTCATCGCCGGCCACAACGGCGGCACGGGCGCATCGCCGCTCAGCTCCATCAAGCACGCAGGCTCGCCCTGGGAGCTCGGTCTCGCCGAAGCGCAGGCCACCCTGGTCCGGAACGGGCTTCGCCACCGCATCGAGGTCCGCACCGACGGAGGCCTCAAGACCGGGCGCGACGTGGTGATCGCGGCGCTGCTCGGCGCCGAGACGTACGGCTTCGGCACGGCCCCCCTGGTGGCGATGGGGTGCGCCATGGCGCGCCAGTGCCACTTGAATACCTGCCCCACCGGCATCGCGACCCAGCGCGAGGACCTGCGGGCCAAGTTCAAGGGCACGCCCGACCAGGTCATCACCTACTTCACGCTGCTGGCGGAGGAGGTCCGCCAGATCCTCGCCCGCATCGGGTTCCGGAGCCTGGACGAGGTGATCGGCCGGAACGACCTCCTCCAGCGCATCGAGCGGCCGGATGTCCCCCGGGCGCAGATGCTCGACCTCTCGATGCTGTTGATGCCGCCCGTGGTGGAAGTGCCGAGCCGAGGGAGCGCGCCGGTGCTCCGCCGCACCGAGGCCCGGAACGACCGGCCCGGCGTGGTGTCGCTCGACGCGGAAATCCTGACCGAGCTCGAGCCCTATCTCGAGAGCGGGCTGCCATTCTCGGGCAACTTCCCGATCTACAACCACCATCTCGCGGTCGGGGCGCGGGTGGCCGGCGCCATCGCGGAGCGGCACGGCGACGCGGGCCTCCCCATGGGTTCGGTGCGGCTCCGGTTCACGGGCAGCGCCGGCCAGAGCTTCGGCGCGTTCACCTGCCGCGGCATGCAGCTCGAGCTCGAGGGCGAGGCGAACGACTACGTCGGCAAGGGATTGAGCGGGGGCGAGCTGGTCATCCGGCCGTTCCGCCGGGCGGCGTACGCGGACGCCTCGCACCAGCACCTCATCATCGGGAACACCATCCTGTACGGCGCCACGGCGGGTAAGCTGTTCGCCGCCGGCCAGGCGGGCGACCGGTTCGCGGTGCGGAACTCGGGTGCCGTCGCCGTGATCGAGGGCGCGGGCAACCACTGCTGCGAGTACATGACCGGCGGGATCGTCGTGGTGCTCGGGCGCGCAGGACGGAATTTCGGCGCCGGCATGTCCAACGGGGTGGCCTACGTGATCGACGAGGCCGGGACCTTCGAGAGCCGGGTCAACAAGGACATGGTCGAGCTGTCGGCGCTCGACGACACCGACCTCGCCCTCCTGCAGCGGCTCATCCGCGAGCACGAGGAGAAGACGGCCAGCCCGCGCGCCCGGCGGATCCTGGTGCAGTGGGAGCAATTCGTTCCGCTGTTCCGGAAGGTGGCGGCGAAGGACTCGGCCGG
>DASSYY010000192.1:0-11974 GCA_035703025.1 Gemmatimonadales bacterium
GCCTATCTGGGCTACGACGACCCTGCCTCTCACGGTTATCGGAATCGTCGGCACGCGCAAAACGAGACGTTGTTCGGCCCCCCCGGTACTTGGTACGTCTATCTCTCCTACGGCATGCACTGGTGCGCCAATCTGGTCTGCGGCGCCACCGGCCAGGCGAGCGCGGTGCTGCTCCGCGCCCTGGAGCCGGTGCAGGGGCTTGCGGTCATGCGCGAGCGCCGCGGCGCGGTTGCCGACCGCCAGCTCTGCTCGGGTCCCGGCAAGCTGTGCCAGGCGCTCGCGATCACCCGGGATCAGGATGGGCTGTCGATGCGCCGCTCGGGCGCCGTGGTGCTGTCCGCCGGCGAGCCGTCCGCGGCCGTCATCGCGACGCCGCGCATCGGCATCACCAAGGCGATGGACTGGCCCCTCCGGTTCGTCGTCGACGGCTCCCCCTGGGTGTCGCGCGGCGCCCCCCGCGAGGAGTGAACGACCAGCTGACACCAACGGATACCAATGCGAAACGGGCAGCGGATCGAGGATCCGCTGCCCGTTTCGCCGTCGCCCACCGTCACTGCGCCCGATCAATACCCTCCCGAGCCGCCGTTCTCACGTGCCCGGCCCAGGCTGAAGCGAAGACCGCCGGTGATCGTGTGGAAGGCGCCCATCGTCCACTCGCCGTAGTCCAGCCGGGTGAAGACCGGATTGCCGCCGGCGTCCGCCTGCAGCACCGTGTCCACCCGCTTGAAGCCCTGCTTGGTGGTGATCTGGTACTGGCCGAAGGCGCTGAGCGGCCCCACCCGGAATTCCAGGCCCGCCACGGCGGTGCCGAACCCGGTGCTGCTCAGGTTGCTCTCGATGCTGCCGTCCGCGAACGGCCCGGCGGAATTGCCCGTGGTGTGGGCGATGCCGCCGCCGACGCCGACGAAGGGCTGGATGTTCGCGTTCCTGATCGGATAGGCCATGAGCACGGCCGAGTACCGGCGAATACCCTGGAAGGTCCAGTCCATGACACCCGACTGTACGGTGGCGTTGTCCGCATCGCGGATCTCGTACAGGGTCTGGGTGGGCTCGTCCGAGCCGAAGCCCTGATCCACCGACAGCAGAAGGCCGGTGCGCTTCGCCGTGATGAGGATGTGTCCGCCCGCGATCGGCATGAGCTCGCGGCCGCCGGCGTTGGTGCGGAAGCTCGTCACGCCGCCGTGGCCGCCGACATACCACTTGAACGGACTGGTGCCGGCCTGCTGGGCCACCGCCGGTACCACCATGAGGAGGCTGCCCAGAGCGACGAGGGCCGGACTCTGCTTCAGAATGCGCATTGGACTGTCTCCGTAAGGTGTCCCTGCCAGGAGGATCCTGGCGCTACCGCTTCATTCGGCACGGTCCGTCAAAATGCGGGATGTTGCCGGAAATCGCGGGAAGGGAGGGGGAGCGTCGGCCCGGCTAACTGCCTGCTGCGTGGCAGCTTATGTAAGCCGTTAGCGGGCCGTCCCCACCCGTCGGAGGAGGTGGAAGTGCAAGGTCGGGGCCAGTTGGGGGGTGGGGGTCGGTGGGGGGCGGCGGTCGCTCGGGTGGACCGCCTTAGATCAGGCGCAGCTCCCGTCCCACCTTCCGGAACGCCGCGAGGGCCTGGTCGAGGTCGTCGCGGGTGTGCGCGGCCGAGATCTGGCACCGCACGCGGGCCTGGCCCTGCGGCACCACCGGGAAGCCGAACCCCGTCACGAACACGCCCTCGGCCAGGAGCAGCTCGCTCATCCGGATCGCGGCGGCGGTCTCGCCGAGGATGACGGGGATGATCGGGGTCTCGCCCGGCAGAGGCCTGAAGCCGAGCTCGAGGAGCCGCTCGCGGAAGTAGCCGGCGTTGGCGCGAAGGGCCGCCACGCGCTCGGGGTGCGCCTCGAGGAACTCGACGCTCGCGAGCGCGCTCGCGGCTACGGTCGGCGGCAGCGCGTTCGAGAAGAGCTGCGGGCGGGCGCGCTGTGTCAGGTAGTCGCACACGGCGGCCGACCCGGCGACGAAGCCGCCGGCGGCGCCACCCAGGGCTTTCCCGAGCGTAGAGGTGATGAGGTCGACCTCTCCAACCAGGCCGAAGTGCTCGGCGGTACCCCGGCCGTGGGTGCCCAGGACTCCGGTGGCGTGCGAGTCGTCGACCACCAGCACGGCGTCATGCCTCCGGCAGAGCTCGATCAGGTCGGGGAGCGGCGCAATCGAGCCTTCCATCGAGAAGACGCCGTCGGTGATCACCATCCGGGTCCGCCGGTCATGCGCGACGGCGAGCTTCTGGTCCAGGTCGGCCAGGTCCGCATGCTTGTAGACGGCGGTCTGGCACTTGGTGATCGCCTTCGCCAGGCGGGACGCGTCGATGATGGAGGCGTGATTCAGCTGGTCGCTGATCACGATGTCCTGCTCGCCGAGCAGCGTGGCAGGTACGGCCTCATTCGCGTTCCACGCGCTCACGAAGCTCAGTGACGAGCCGGTGCCGACCAGACGCGCGCACGCCGCCTCGAGCGCGCGGTGCACGGTGTAGGTGCCGCAGATGAACCGCACCGAGGCGGTGCCGGCGCCCCAGCGGTCCAGCCCCGCCTTGCCCGCGGCGATCACCTCGGCCTGGTTGCTGAGGCCGAGATAGTTGTTCGACGACAGGATGATGACCTCGCCGCGGCCCTCCATGCGGACCCGCGGCGCCTGCGGGCTGTCGAGGTAGTTGAGCCGCTTGTACACCCCGTCGCGGATGAACTGCTCGAGCTCGCCCTCGAGCCGGTGCTCGAACGAGTGACTCATGCGCCGATCTCCAGGATCACCTTGCCGGCCTGGCCGTCCTTGATGACCTGGATGGCCTCGGCGATCGATTCGAGCGGAAAGCGGTGGGTGATGACGGGCCGGGGGTCGAGCTGGCCGGCCTGCAGGAAGCGCCGCATCTCGTCCCAGGTCTCGTACATCTTGCGGCCGGTGACGCCGTACAGCGTGAGTCCCTTGAAGATCACGTCCCGAGCGAAGTCCACTTCCGTCGTCCGGCTCGGCGTACCCAGGAGGTTGACCCGCCCTCCCAGCCGCGCCGCGGCGAAGGCCTGCGCGTGGCCGCTGGGATGGCCGCTCATCTCGCAGACGAGGTCGACGCCGTCCCCGTGCGTCAGCTCGCGCACACAGGCGAGCACGTCGTCGGCGCCGGGGTTGAGCGTAACATGCGCGCCCATCCGCTTGGCCAGGTTGAGCCGCATCGGGTTGTAGTCGCTGGCGATGACCAGCGATGCGCCCGCCGCGCGCGCAACGCCCACCGCGAAGCAGCCGATCGGGCCGCACCCCAGCACCAGCACCGTGCTGCCGGGGACTTCCGCCTCGAGCACCGTGTGCACCGCGTTGCCCATGGGATCCATGATCGCGCCGACCTCGGTGGGGATCCCGTCAAGGCGCATGACGTTCGAGGCCGGCATCGCGATGAACTCCGCGAACGCGCCGTCCCGGTCCACCCCGATGATCTGGGTCCGCTGACAGAGGTGCGCCGCGCCGAGGCGGCACTGGAGGCAGTGGCCGCACACGATGTGGCCCTCCGCGGTCACCAGGTCGCCCACCGCGAGCAGGCCCGCCGCCGCCGCCTCGCGGCCGAGCTGCACGATCTCACCGGCGAACTCGTGGCCGATCACGACGGGCGGCTTGAGCCGGTTGCTGGCCCAGCTGTCCCACTCCCAGATGTGAAGGTCGGTGCCGCAGACGCCTGCATGGTGGACGCGGATCAGCACGTCGGAAGGGCCACACGTTGGGACGGGAACATCCCGCAGGGCCATACCGGGCCCCGGGGCGGTTTTCACGAGAGCGCGCATCGAGCCTCGGAATGAAGTCGGGCGGAATATAGGAGGGGTGGGGAAGGCGGAGAAGGCGGATGGCGCGGAGGGGAGACGCCGCGAAAAGCCCGTCAGCCCTGAGGGAGCAGAAAGGGGCATGATTCAACTCATGCCCCTTCGCTCCGCTCAGGGTGACGGGCTATCGCTATCTTCGCCGCCCGCCCGCCCGCCCGCCCGCCCGACCGCCTGCCCCTAAACCCCCGCCGTCTCGTGCGCCGGCTCGATTCGGACGGCGCTCACCTTGAAGGCCGCGATGCGGGCGTACGGGTCGAGCTGCGGGTTGGTCAGCAGGTTGGCCGCCGCCTCGCGGAAATGCATGGGGATGAAGATCTGTCCTCGCGCCTGCCGGTCGCTGAACCGCACGGCGATGAGGATGCTGCCCCGGCGTGACGAGACCCGCACCTGGTCGCCTTCGCCGACGCCGAGGTCGAGCCCGTCCTGGGGATGCATCTCCACGATCGGCACCGGCTCGCGGGAGTCGAGGCCTTCGGACCGGCGCGTCATGGTGCCGGTGTGCCAGTGATACATCTGACGCCCGGTGTTGAGCACGAACGGGAACTCGTCGTTCGGCAGCTCGTTGGGCGGCAGATATTCGACCGGGACGAACTTGGCGCGCCCATCGGCCGTCGGGAAGCCGTCCGCGAACAGGAAGGACGAGCCCTCGGAGTCCGGCGTCGGCACCGGGTACTGGATCGAACGGCGCCGCTGCAGCAGCTCGTGGCTCACCCCGCGCCACGACGGCGTCACCGAGGCGATTTCGCGCATCACGTCGGCGGGCCCGCGCCACGGCGTCGGCAGGCCGAGACGGTTGCTGAGGTCGATCAGGATGTCGAGGTCGCGGCGCGCCTCGCCCGGAGGGTCGAGCGCCGCCTCGGTGAGCTGGATGTGGCGGTCGGTGTTGACGAACGTGCCGGCCTTCTCGGCGAACGACGACCCGGGCAGCACGACGTCGGCCCAGCGCGCGGTCTCGGTGAGGAAGAGGTCCTGCACGCCGAGGAACTCGAGCCCGCGCACCCAGTGCTCGGCGTGGGCGATGTTGGGGTCCGAGATCACCGGGTTCTCGCCCATGATGAACATGCCCCTGATAGGGCTGTTCTCCTGCACCATCTCGGTCACCATCATGCCGCGCTCCAGCGAGAGCGACTCCGCCGGCACCTTCCACGCCTCGGCGTACTCGGCCCGATTGGCCGGGTCGGTCACGGGACGATAGTCGGTGTAGGCGAACGGGATGGCGCCGACGTCGCTCGCGCCCTGCACGTTGTTCTGACCCCGGATCGGGATCATCGCGGCGCCCCACTTCCCGATCATGCCGCAGGCGAGCATCAGGTTGAGCAGGCTCGCGACGATGTCGGTACCGGTGTCGTGCTGGGTGAGACCCATCGCCCAGAGGGTCGAGGTCCGGGGGCCCCGGGCATAGATCTCGGCCGCGCGGCGGATCGTGTCGGCCGGAATCCCGGTGATCTTGGCGCTCACCTCGGGCGAGTATCCCTGGACCGCGGCCTTGAGGGCCTCGAACTCATGGGTCCGGCTGGCGACGAACTCCCGGTCGTACAGTCCCGCCTCGATCACATGGTGGACCATGGCGTTGTACAGCGCGACGTCGGTGCCCGGAAGCATCTGCAGGTGGACGTCGGCCATGCCGGCGAGCTCGGTGCGGCGCACGTCGGCCACGATCAGCTTGGCGCCCTTGCTCACGGCCCGCTTGATGAGCGCGCCGAACACCGGGTGGGTCTCGGTGGTATTGGCGCCCGAGATGAAGATGACGTCGCACGCCTCCTCGAGCTCCCGCATGGACCCCGATGCGGCCGAGGTGTTGAGGGCGCGGCTCATGGCCGCGACCGAGCTCGAGTGGCAGAGTCGGGTACAGTGGTCCACGTTGTTGGTGCGGAACGCGGCCCGCACCATTCGCATGAAGGCGTAGTTGTCCTCGTTGCTGCACTTGGCCGACGACAGGGCGGCGAGCGCCTTGGGCCCGTGGGTATCGCGGATCCGGAGCAACTGCTGGGCGGTGAGGCTCAGCGCCTCCTCCCAGGTGGCCTCGCGGAACGCGCTGTACCAGGCCGCCGGCGTGGCGACGCGGTCGCGCACGTCGTAGTCCTCGAGCAGCGCCCGCCCCGTCTGGGGCGGCTTCCCCGCCGCCCGACGCGGGGGACGCGGCTTGTCGCGCTCACCCATCTCCTCGATCGTGCGCCACGGGCCCTCGCGGTGGCGCGGCCACTCACCGGTCCAGGCCCACTGCTGCCCGTCATGCGCCCAGCCCTTCCGGATCAGCGGGACCTTGAGCCGGTCGCGGTGCTGGGGGAAGTCGTAGCCGAACCGGCCCTTCACGCAGGTCGAGCCCTGGTTGGGCGTGTACTCCTCGATCGAGGGCGACGTGACCCGCATGATCTCGTCGTCCTTCACGTGGATGTCGAGCTGGCACCCGACGCCGCAGTACGGGCACACCGAACGAACCACCTTGTCGGGGTGGCGGACGGCGTCGGAGCCGAAGCGCTGCTTGGGAATGAACTCGAAGATGGCGCCGGTGGGACAGACGCGGACGCACTCGCCGCACCAGGTACAGCCGGCGTGGTCGGGATTGCCGTCGCCTCCCACGATGATCTGGGTGTGCTCGCCCCGCATCCCCACGTCGAGCACTCCCACCTCCTGGATGTCCTCGCAGGCCCGGACGCAGCGGGTGCACAGGATACAGGTGGTCATGTCGTGCTGGATCATCACGTCGCCCGGCCGCTCGTCGCCCTCGCGGAGGGGCAGCTCGTGGTGCGTCCGGATCGGGACGTCGTACTGGGCTACGTAGCGCTCGAACTCGTTACGCGGCTGGGCCCGGCCGCCGTTCGAGAGATGGTCGCCCGGGTAGCGCTCCAGCAGGAAGCCCAGGACGCCCCGGCGGTTCTCGACGGCCGGCGCCGACTCGGTCTCGACGACCATGCCGTCGGCTGCCGGTGTGGCGCAGGCGGCGGCAAGCTTGCCCTGGCCCTGGACCGACACCAGGCAGATCCGACAGTTGCCGACGATGGGGAGCTTGGGGTACCAGCAGAGGGTCGGGATGTCGATCCCCGCCGTCCTGGCCGCTTCGAGGATGGTGGCGCCGGGTTCGAAGGGGACGGTGGTGCCGTTGAGCGTAAGAGTCGGCATGCGAGTCGATTCTGCGGTCGGAGAGGAGTGGATCTTTCGAGTTTAGACCCCTCCCGGGGTGGGGGCAAGGCCTGAACGTACAAACACCCCCGGACCGCAGTCCGGGGGCGTTTCGGGCCGCCTAGTGACCGGCCGGCCCGGTCGATTCAGGCCGCGTGCTCGGTCGGCACGTGCTGATGCCAGTGGTCGTCGCAGGCGTCCTCGTCCGCCGCCCACATGTATGCCCAGAACCGGACGGGCTTGGGGGCCGGAGCGCCGCTCTTGATGACGATGCCGACGGCGGAGGCCGGAACAACGAGTGCTGGTGCGCGCATGGGACGATCCTCGCTGGATGATTCGCTGGATGCCCCAAGGAAAAAGCACCCCGCATGCCGCGCAGGGTGCTTCCGGAACTGCTTGCCGCAAAACAGCTTGTGAAACGGGACGCGGACCGGCTCGCGTCGTTATGACGCGGTGGACCTCCGGGCTGTCGTGTCCGCGGGACACGGCGGAGCCGACAGAACGAGGCCCTCGGAGATGCGCGGGCCCCCGCCGCGCCGCCGGCGGCGTCCGCCGTCCTCCACCGTCCATCCCTCATAGAAGGAGAGCAGCGAATCGGGCGCCAGGGAGGGGCAGGAGGACAGGATCACGTGCACGCTCGAGGGCCGGCTCAGCCGCTGGAGGTCGGCGATGAACTCCATCCGGCAGGCGGCGCTCAGCTCGCTCAAGGCGCCGGGGTCCAGCACGACCAGGTCCACGGGGCCGGGGATGTCGACGAAGTCGGGCAGCGAGGGCCCCGCCTGGGCGACGTACCCCTCGAACAGGCTGCCCAGGGCCTCGGTGGCCATGCGCGACTCGACGCGCTCGACGCAGCCCAGGTCGCCCGCGAGGAAGGTGACGACCGCGTCGTAGGCGGCGAGCAGGTAGGCGGCCGGCTCCGCCGCGCTGCCGATCGCGAGCGTGACGTCCTTCGGCTCGATGCGCGGGAGCAGGCGTGCGAGCACGCAGGTGGGCTCGAGGCCCCAGTGGGTCGGCGTGCGCTGGGCCTCGCGGAGCTTGAGGAACTGTCGCCGCCAGCGATTGTACGGGCGGAGCGACAGCCGCTTCATGATGAGCCGGTCCACCGACTCCAGCATGAGCACTTCGGTCAGCAGGAACTGGCCCTCGGCGGCCGTCTGCAGCTCGGCGGCGGCCTCATCGCCCAGCCGGAGCAGCTCGTCCCGGCCGATGGAGTTCTTGTAGCCTTCGATGCGCTGGAGGATGTACTCCTGGTAGTACTGCTTGTCCGAATAGGGCGAGCGCCGCCGCTGCGGGCTGCCGCGCAGTTGAGCGGCGCTCAGCATGCGGCCTCGACGCGAGGGACTCGCGACGTCGGGGCGGAAGGCAGCGGTTGGCGGGGCGGGGAACCGGAAAGCATCAAGTGCAAAGTTCGTCAGTGGGGGCAGTCGTGTCAACGCGAAGAAAGGTCAAAGCGGGGTTGGAGCCGGGGATCGGGCGGTCATTCGCCCTGCAGCACGGCCCCCTTCAGGTAGCTGGTCTCGGGGATCGTGAGAATCTCCGGGTGGTCCTCGCCCGGTCCCAGGATCCTGAGGAGGTGGACCCGGCGGCCGCTGTCGCCCGCCGCCTCGGCCAGCATGCCCAGGAAGTCCGGCAGCCGGACATGGAACGAGCAGCTGGCCGTGATCAGGGTCCCGCCGGGCGCGAGCGCGCGCATGGCGCGGAGGTTGATCTCCCGGTAGCCGCGGAGGGCGGCCTCGAGCGCGCCGCGGTTCTTGGCGAAGGCCGGCGGGTCGAGGACGATGGTGTCGAACCGTTCGCGCGCCCGGGCGAAGGCGCGGAGGGTCTCGAACGCGTCGCCCTCGCGCCACTCGATGTTGGTGAGGCCATTGAGTGCGGCGTTGGCGGCCCCGCGACGGAGGGCGTCCGCGCTGGCGTCGAGCGCGAGAACACTGCCGGCCCGCCCCGCCAGGTGAATCGCGAAGGAGCCGTGATAGGCAAAGCAGTCGAGCGCGCGGCCGCCGGGCGCCGCCAGGGCGCCGGCGAGCAGCCGGTTGGGGCGCTGATCGAGGAAGGCCCCCGTCTTCTGTCCGTCCCAGGGCGCGGCCAGGAAGCGGACGCTCCCTTCCCGGACCTCGATCTCGCGCGGCACCGCGCCGCGGGCCAGCGTCACCGCTTCGTCGAGCCCCTCGCGCCGGCGCACCGCCGCGTCGTTCCGGAGCAGGATCCCCTCGGGTCGGCAGACCTCCTCCAGGGCCGCCACGATCGTCTCGCGCATGGTCTCCAGTCCGGCCGAGAGGATCTGGACCACGAGCCAGCGGTCGTAGCGATCGACGACGAGGGACGGCAGGCCGTCGCCCTCGCCGTGGACCAGGCGGAAGGCCGTGGCGTCGATGCCGCGCCGGCGTGCCACGCTGGCCGCCAGCCGCTCGCGCCACCAGGTGCCGTCGACCGACCGGTCGCTCCGCTCGAGGAATCGGAGGCGGATCTCGGAGGCCGGCGAGTGCAGGGCCTGGCCGATGAAGCGCCCGCGGGCATCGTGCACCGGCACGAGCCCCGCGGGTGCCTCGGCATCGGTCACATCGCTCCGATAGATCCACGGATGTCCGCGCACCCAGCGCTCGGCGCCGCGTGCAGTGACGCGCACCGCGCTCACGCCCGATCGGGCCGGAGGACGGTGGCCCCGCGGAGATAGCAGTGCTTGATTTCCGCCCGGCTCCGCGTGGTGTAGGCGTGCACCAGCAGACGGATACACATCGGGAGCGAGCCGGGCACTGGGATCTCGGTGGCGTGGAGGAGCGCCACGATGTTCCAGCCGTACTCCTCCGCCGCCCGGGCGGGAAAGGCGGCGTCGAGGTCGCGGGTGACGGTGAACAGTCCGCTCACGATGTCGTCAGGGGTCAGGCTGTTGGCCTCGATGAGGGCGCGGAGCAGCTCGTCGGTCGCGGTGAGGATCTCGGCCGCGTCGTTGCGGCTCACGGTGGTGGCGCCGCGGATGCCCTGGAGGCGGGGCAGGGGGGTCGTCATGGCACCTAATGTAGCGGCATTGGTTCGGCTGATGCTCGTGACCGACGACCGTCTCGTGGCCGGCCGCGACCTCGTCGCGCTCGCGCGCGCGGCCGAGGCCGGGGGCGTGACGGCGCTGCAGCTTCGGCTCAAGGCCGCGCCGGCCCGGGAGCAGGCCGCGCTGGCCCGGGCGCTGGTTGCCGCCCTGCGGATCCCGGTGCTGGTGAATGATCGCCCGGACGTCGCGCTCGCGGCCGGCGCCGCGGGAGTCCATCTCGGCTCCGACGATCTCCCGGTGCCGCTCGCGCGCGCCATTGCGCCGGTGGGCTTCGTGATCGGCGCCTCGGTGGGTTCGGAGGCCGAGGCCGCGGCGGCGGGCGAGGCCGACTACTGGGGGGTCGGGCCGTGGCGGGTCACCACCACGGAGGCGGACGCGGGGGCCGGGCTCGGCCCGGAGGGTTTTCGGCGGCTGGCGCGCCTGGCCAGTGGGAAGCCGTGTCTGGCAATCGGGGCCGTCGCCCCCGACGACGTGGCCGCGGTGCACCGGGCCGGCGGTTCCGGGGTTGCAGTCGTGTCCGGCATTCTGGCGAGCCCGGGCATCAGCGATCTCGCCATCAGGGCGGCCGCGGAGCGGTACGCCAGCGAGTGGGAGCGCGCGGTCGGGGGGTAGCTCTACTTCCCCTTCCGAACCTGCGCGATGTTCCGGAGATGCTCCGCGTACGTCCGGGCGAAGACGTGGCGGCCGTCGGGGCCGGCCACGAAGTAGAGATACGGCACCTGGGCCGGGTGGAGCGAGGCCTCGAGGCTTCGGCGGCTGGGCGAGTTGACGGGCCCCGGCGGAAGGCCGGGGTGCAGATAGGTGTTGTACGAAGACTTGATCTGGTAGTCGCGCTCGAACAGCCGGCTCTTGCGCCGTCCAGTCGCCAGGAAGATGGCGTACTGGACCGTCGGGTCGGCCTGGAGTGCCATGCCGATGCGGAGCCGGTTGTGATACACGCCGGCGATGGTCTCCCGCTCGTCGTCGGCACGCGCCTCGCCCTCGACGATCGAGGCGAAGGTGACCAGCTGGAGCTGGGTCATGCCGATCGAGTCGAGCCGTGCGGTCCAGGCCGGCTCCCACCCTGCCTTGAACCCCTCGGCCATCAGGCGGACCAGCTCATCGGCGCGCACGCCCATGGGTAGCGTGTAGGTCTCGGGCCGGAGGAAGCCTTCGAAGCTGTGCACGGGGTAGCCGAGGAGCGCGCTGGCGGCCGCGCCGTTGGTGGCGGCGTCGATCACCGTGTCCTCCGGAATCCCGAGCCGTTCGGAGGCCAGGGCGGCGACCTCCGGAATGGTGAGCCCCTCGGGCACCGTGAACTTCTGCGAGACCGCCGCACCCTTCGCGAGGACGTCGAGCACTTCCCAGGGTGGTGTGCCGGGGGGGAACTCGTAGACGCCGGCCTGCACCGTCCGGTCGACCCGGCGGATGCGGGCGATGAGCTTGAACAGCCGGCGGCTGGCAATGACGCCGTGGGCGGCGAGCGTGTCGGTAACGGCGCCGAAAGTGGCCCCGGGGGGCACGGTAACCCGCTCGGGCGCGGAGTTCGGGCCCGCGCAGGCGACCACTGCGGCCGCCGCGCAGGCCACCCCGATGCTGCGGAGGGACTTCACCGCTCGGCCCTCGCCGCCCGCCGCGATTCCATGAAGTGCTGCAGCAACACGGCCGCTGCCAAGGCGTCGACGTCCTCGCGGCGGCCACGGGTCGAGCCCCCCTGCTCCCGGATCGCGGCGAGCGCGCGCGCCGTGCTCATTCGCTCGTCCCAGAGCTCGACCGGCAGGCCCGTCCGACGCCCGATCGTGTCCGCCATTGCCCGGGCCGCGACCGCGCTCGCCTCCTCGGTGCCCTCGCCCGTGAGCGGGAGACCCACGACGGCGCCGACCGGCCGGTGCTCGGCCACCAGCTCGAGAAAGCGGGGCATGGGAAAGCGTTTCCCCGCCCGGCGCACCAGGGTCTCGAGCGGGGTGGCGAGGACCTGGGACTCGTCGCTCAAGGCCAGGCC
>DASSYY010000237.1:0-13792 GCA_035703025.1 Gemmatimonadales bacterium
CGCCGACCTCGGGGCCACGCTCGGCGCCGCCTCCCGGCTCGACGTGTCCACCGTCTCGCTCGAGACCCTGCGCGAGCGGCTCGACCCCGCGCTGGAGCTCTATGCCGACGTGGTACTCCACCCCTCCTTCCCCAAGGCGGACTTCGATCGGCTCAAGAAGCAGCGCCTGGTCCAGATCCAGCGCGAGAAGGCCGACCCGGTCGGCATGGCCCTGCGCGTCTTTCCGCGCGTGGTGTACGGCGAGGGGCACGCCTACGCCAATCCGTGGACCGGCTCCGGCACCGAAGCCTCGACCGCGAAGATCACGCGCGAGGATCTCGTCAAGTTCCACCAGACCTGGTTCAAACCCAATCACGCCACGCTGGTGGTCGTCGGGGCCGTCACGATGGCCGAGCTCAAGCCCCGCCTCGAGCGGCTGTTCGCCGGCTGGCGGCCGGGCGACGTGCCGAGCAAGAACATCGCCGCCGTGACGCCGGTAACGAAGACCCAGGTCTACCTGCTCGACCGGCCGGGATCGGAACAGACGGTGCTGACCGTGGGCAACCCGGCGCCGCCCAAGGCCAACCCGGACGAGCCCGCGATCGAGACCATGAATGCCGTGCTCGGCAGCGACTTCGGGTCGAGGCTCAACATGAACCTGCGCGAGGACAAGCACTGGTCCTACGGCGCGGGCAGCTTCATTCGCGACGCCCGGGGCCCGCGGCCCTTCATCGCCTACGCCCCCGTGCAGACCGACAAGACCAAGGAGTCGATCGTCGAGCTGCAGAAGGAGCTGCGCGAGATCGTGACCAGCCGGCCGGCCCAGCCGGCCGAGCTCGACCGGGCCAAGGCATCGCTCACCCTGACGCTGCCCGGCACGTGGGAGACCAACGGCGCGGTCGCGGGCACGATCGACCAGATCGTCGCCTTCGGGCTCGACGACCGGTACTTCGACACCTACGCGGACAAGGTGCGGGCCCAGACGTCCGCCACCGTCACGGCGGCCGCGACGCGGGTGGTCCTGCCCGACCACCTCGTCTGGGTCATCGTGGGCGACCGCGCCAGGATCGAGCCCGCGATCCGCGAGCTGGATCTGGGCGAGATCCGGCTGGTGGACGCCGACGGGAACCCGCTGCCGGACGCGGCCAGCCGCTGAGCGCGCGCGCCGCGCCGGGTGGACGCACGGAGGTAGTCCGGAGTACTCTTTAGCTCCGGTCCCGCCCACCCCGTCGAAACGGTGACCTCATGCCCGCCTGGCGCGGCGCCGCCCTCCTCGTCCTGCTCGCTCTCGTCCTCGCCCCGTGTCCCGCTGCCGCCCAACGGCAGAGTGGGAGTGGGTTGATTCACGGTCCGATCTCGCTCGGACCGCGGGTGGGGCGCGACTTCGAGAATCACGCCTGGAGCGTCGGCGCGCAGGTGAGCGTGCCGGTGGGCACCAACCTCGAGCTCCGGCCCAGCGGCGATCTGTTCTTCCCGCGCGACGAGGACATGGGGTGGCAGGCCAACGGCGATGCCGCCATTCACCTCGGCCAGGGAGGCGGCCTCTACGGGGGCGGCGGCATCGCCTTCGCGCATCCGGGTGGCGGCGAGACCAAGACCGGGTATAACCTGTTCTTCGGGCTCAGCACCGCGGCCCCGAGCGAGCAGATCAAGGGGTTCGTCGAGTTTCGCTGGACCTTCGTCAACGACACCAGCCCGTTCCGGCTCGCGCTCGGCTTCAACTACCGGCTCGGCGGATAGCGGGCGCGACTTCACGCCAGGAGACTTCCCTTGCCCACCAGTACTTCCAGCGCCGTATGGGAAGGCGGGCTGCGCACCGGGCGCGGCCACTTCACCGCCGGCTCCGGCGCCTTCGGCGGCGACTACTCGTTCGCCACCCGCTTCGAGAGCGCGAAAGGCACCAACCCCGAGGAGCTCATCGCCGCCGCGCACGCGGCCTGCCTCAGCATGGCACTCTCCGCCGGGCTCGAGGCCGCCAAGACACCCGCCACCCGCATCAGCACCACCGCCGCCTGCACCGTCGAGAAGGTGGGCGACGGTTTCCGGATCACCAAGATGCGGCTCGAGGTGCGGGGCCAGGTGCCGGGCCTCGACGACGCGGGCTTCAAGGCCGCGGCCGAGAAGGCGAAGGAGGGATGCCCCGTGTCCCAGGCGCTCAAGGGCAACGTGGCGATGGATCTGGACGCGAGGCTGGCATAGACCCGGTCTGCCACACGCTGGTCGGCGCCGCGCTGGCGCGAAGCGGCCTGGGGCAGCGGACGGCCCTCGGAACCGCGACGCTGCTCATCGGCGCCAACCTGCCGGACCTCGACGTGCTCGCCTATCTCGACGGTCCCGCCGCCGATCTCGCCTTCCGGCGCGGCTGGACCCACGGGATCCCCGCCCTGGTGGTGCTGCCCTTCCTGCTCACCGGCGCGATCGTCGGCCTCGACCGGATCGTTCGCCGGATGGGCCGCGCCGTGCTGCCCTCGGGCGTCGTGCCGCGAGAGGTGCTGCGGCTCGCCGCCGTCGCCATCCTCACCCATCCGATCCTCGACACCCTCAACACCTACGGCGTGCGCTGGCTCATGCCGATCCGCGGCGACTGGGTCTATGGCGACGCCCTGTTCATCGTCGACCCGTGGCTGTGGCTGGTGCTGGCCATCGGCGTCCTGGCCAGCAGGGGCGGGCGGAGCGTGCGCGGGTTCAGGCCGGCCGGCGGCCGGCCCGCGCGCATCGCGCTCGCGGTCGGCGTGGCGTACGTAGCGGCAATGGCGGCGTCCAGCGTGGCGGCGCGGAGCATCGCGCGGCGGGAGATCGAAGCGCTGGGCGGCGCCCCGATCGAGCGCCTGATGGTGGGGCCGCGCCCGCTGACGCCGCTCGTGCGGCAGGTGGTGGCGGCGCAGGGCGAACGCTACCAGGTCGGGACCTTCCGCTGGCTCCCCCGTCCGCACGTCGAAGGGCTCCGGAGCTTCCCCCGTCCCCGTCCCGACGATCCGGTCCTCGCCGCTGCCCGCGCGACACCGCTCGGCCGCCGGTTCCTCGGCTGGGCCCGGTTCCCTACGGTGCTGGTGGAGCCACAGGACGGGGGCGCCCGGGTTCACCTCATCGATCTGCGCTACGCCGACCGCCCGGGAGCCGGGTTCGGCAGCGTCACGGTCGCCCTGGCTACTCCGCCGCCAGCTTCCGCGCCACCGCCACGTAGCTCCGAACCATCGACGCCAGCCGGTCCTGCCGCTCGGCCTCGATGAGCCTGCCGTCGGGACCGAACGCCTTGTCGGCCCACGGCAGGGTGTACATGTCGGGATGAATGAGAACGCCAAGCCCTTCGAGCGGGATCCGGAGCTGCCACAGGCCTCTGATGCCGCCGACCTGGCCGTTCGACGCCGAGAGCAGCATCGCGCTCTTGCCGCGGAACGGCACCGGGCGGAGGCGGGAGACCCAGTCAATCGCGTTCTTGAGCGTGCCGGGCAGCGAGTAGTTGTACTCGGGCGAGGCCAGCAGGAAGCCGTGGGCGGCGCCGACGCGGCGCGCCAGCTCGTTCGCTCCAGGCGGGATGCCGGACAGCGCCTGCAGGTCGGCGTCGTACAGCGGCATGTCGAACTCGCGGAACTGGGCCAGGTCCACCTCGGCGCCCGCCTCGCGCGCGAGCCCCGCCGCCAGCTCCACCAGCTTCCGATTCCAGGAAGCGCGGCGGAGCGAGGCGGCGAACGCGAGCAGCCGGAGCGCCGTCAATTCGACGTCATCGAGAAGCGGATCAGCACCCCTTCGACGAATTCCGCGGTCACCTGTCCCGCGGCAGTCGGGTAGACCCGGGTGGACACCTTGAGCCGCCCCTCCATGCGATCGGAAGTTCTCTGCGGTGGGCCGAGCAGCTGGTCGACATCGGCCTGCAGCATGCCCTTGCTGGGGAGCCCTCCCGGCGCCGGCTTCCCGGGCGGGACCGTGCCCGTCAAGGGCTGGCCCCCCGCGGTCTCGGCGACCGCGGGTGCCGCCTCTCCGAATTCGAGGTAGGCGGCGAGCGCCTCCTTGACGGCATCGGGTGTGACGGCCGTGGCGGGGACGCCGTCCTTGTAGCGAAGATTGAAGCGCGAGCCGCCTTCCAGCCGACGCTGCCGGATGTTCGCCTTCTTCGACTCCTCCGCTTCGGCCACGGAGGCCCGGTTTCTGGCGTCCTCGCGCTCGCGGCGCGCCTTGAGGTCGTCCAGCTCCTCCTTGAGCTCGCGGCGGCGGGCGGGATCCTTTTCGCGCTTGAGCTCGCCCTCCAGATTTTCCTCGCGCTTGGTCTTGGGTGCGTTGGCGACGCTGACGTTCGAGGAGGTCTCGTCCCCCATCGTTCCATAGCCGCCCCCGTCGAGCTGGAACTCGATCAACTTCGACTTGACCTTGAGCTTGGTGACGAGCGCCTGGTCGCCCGCCCGGAGGGCGGTGCCGTACTGTTTGAGGCGGGAGGCGTGACGGGGAAAGTCGATGGGCTTGGCGGTACCGGGGTACACGTCGACCCCGTCCTCGGTGCCCGGCATGGCGATCTTGACGGTCACGGTGCGCCCCTCGAAGTACTCCCTGAGCGCGGCTTCGGACTGGGCGTGGGCGGTGAACGGCGAGACGAGCAGGGTGATCAGGACGAGGGACCGAGCCAGCATCGTGGCCTCACGGGCTGAGGTATTGCGCCGCCATCGGAATTGCATATCGTATACAGAATACGGAGTACAGTACTCATATCGCGAGCCCTGCCATGATCCCGAGAGTCCCACTCCGCGATGAGGTGTACCGCCAGATCCTGGACCGGATCCACCGCGGTGAGCTCCCGCCCGGCACCCGAGTCCGCGACGCCGACCTCGCCGCTCAACTCGGAGTCAGCCGCACACCCATCCGCGAGGCGCTGCTCCGTCTCGTCCGGGACGGCGTACTGGACACCGCGATGGGCCGGGGCTTCCGGGTCCGTCCCATCGATGCCGCCGAGCTTCGGGAGGTCGGGGACATCCTGGGGGCGCTGGAGGCGCTCGCCCTCCGGCTGTCACCTCGGCCCTCGGCCGAACGGCTCGACGGTCTCCGGCAGGTCGACCGGCGCCTGGAGCAGACCCGGGGCGACGTCTCGCGTTGCCTGGATCTCGAGGACGAATGGCACCGCGTCCTGCTCGAGGAGTGCCCCAACCGGCGGCTGCTCGAGCTGATCACCTCCCTGCGCCACGTCCCCCGCCGATACCTGGCGGCCTTCATGCGCGACGCCGGCCGCCTCAGCCTCTCGACCATGCCCCACCAGAAGATCCTCCAGGCACTGCAGGACGGAGGCGACACCGCCCCGGCAGTATTTGAACAGCAATGGCGTAAGGGGCTGGCAGAGCTGGAGGCCTGGGTAGCCAAGAGCCCGAAAACAGAGCCGCCGGGGCGGACCGCGTGAAGGCGCCGGCCAATGTCCCGGCGCTGGCGCGGTGGCGGGCCGACACGCCCGCCTGCGAGCGGCGCATCCACCTCAACAACGCCGGCGCCGCCATGGCGCCCCGTCCGGTCCGCGAGGCCATGAACGCCTACCTGGATCTCGAGGACGAGCTCGGCGGCTATGAGGCCACCGACGCGCGAGCCGAAGCAATCCAGGACGCGGTCGCCGCCGTCGCCCGCCTGCTCGGGGCTCAGCCGCGGAATCTCGCCTTGGGACAGAACTCCACGGCCGCCTTCGCCCAGGCGCTCGACACGTTCGATTTCGCCTCGGGCGACGTGATCCTGACCAGCCGGTCCGATTACGCCTCCAACCAGATCATGTACCTCTCGCTCGCCCGGCGGCTGGGCGTCGAGATCGTGCGAGCCCCCGATCTCGCCGAGGGAGGGGTGGATCCGGACGCCGTCCGTGCCCTGGTCCGCCGCCATCGGCCGACCCTCGTGGCGCTCACCTGGATCCCCACGAACTCAGGCCTGGTCCAGGCGATCCCGGCTGTGGGCGAGATCTGCCGCGCCGAGGAAGTCCCCTATCTGGTGGACGCCTGCCAGGCGGTGGGGCAGCTTCCGATCGACGTCCGGGCCATCGGCTGCGACTACCTGGCCGGCGCCGCGCGGAAGTTCCTCCGCGGTCCGCGGGGCATCGGCTTCCTGTACGTGTCCGACCGAGCGCTCGAAGCCGGCGCGCATCCCCTGCTGGTGGACATGCACGGGGCGACCTGGACCGACCCCGACCGCTTCGAGCTGACCCCTGATGCGCGCCGGTTCGAGTCCTGGGAGATCGCGTACGCCCTGGTGCTCGGTCTGGGCGCCGCCGCCCGCTACGCCCTCGAAGTCGGCCTCGAGACCGCCCGGGACCGGGCGCGCGCGCTGGCCGCCTACGCCCGCGCCCGGCTCGCGCAGGTGCCCGGCGTCCGGGTGCTCGATCGCGGACCCGAGCTCTGCGCCATCGTCACGGCAGCGCCCGGCAGCCGCTCCGGCACCGAGATCAAGCTGGCCCTCCGGGCGCGGGGGATCAACACCAGCGCACCGGGCCGGGAGGATGCCGTGATCGACATGGACGAGAAGCGCGCCGGCTCGGCGATCCGGATCTCGCCGCACTACTACAACTCGGCCGCGGAGATCGATGCGGCGGTGGAGGCGCTGGACGAGCTGCTTCGCGCCCCAGCCTCATCCGGCGCGTCATCCTGAGCGACTCGCGACGGAGACGCGCCCGCTACGCCGACCCCCGCAGCACCTTCTCCAGCACGGGCCACACCGTCTCCGCCACCCGCCGCTGCCCGGCCGCCGTCGGATGCAGCATGTCCGCCTGATTGAGCGAGTCCAGCCCCGCGACACCCTCGAGCAGGAACGGCACCAGCGGCAGCCCGTTTCGCTTGGCCAGCGCCGGATACACCGCGCTGAATTTCCGCCCGTACGCCAGCCCGAAGTTGGGCAGTGCCTCCATCCCTACCAGGATGATCCGCGGCGCCGGCGACTGCTGGCGGGCGCGGTCGACGATCGCCTGAATGTTGGCCGCGAGCGAATCCACGTCCAGCCCGCGCAGCCCGTCGTTGGCGCCGGTCTCGATCACCAGCACCGCCGCCGGCTCGCGCAGCAGCCAGTCGATCCGCCGCCGGGCCCCGGCCGACGTCTCGCCGCTCACGCCGGCGTTGACGGCGACGAAGCGGAGCCCCGCCGAATCGATCTTCCCCTGGAGCACCGCGGGATACGCCTGCGACGGATCGACCCCGAGCCCGGCAGTGAGGCTGGTGCCGAGAAAGACGACGCGCGCGCGGCCGCCATCGGTTGCCGGTGGGGGCGGCGACGGGGGAGGCCCGGCATCGCGATCGCAGGCCGCCAGCGACGCCGCGACCAAACCGATCCAGCCCCATCGGGGTATCCTTAAGACCATGCTGCGCTGCGCCTCGCTCACCAAAACGTATCTCTCCGGCGGACGCCGGCTCACCGTGCTGAAGGATATCACGTTCAGTGTGGAGCCGGGCGCGTTCGTCGCGATCGTCGGCCCCTCCGGCAGCGGCAAGACGACGCTGCTCGGCCTCCTCGCCGGGCTGGACCGGCCCACGCTCGGCACCGTGCATCTCGACGGCGAGGAGCTCGGCGCGCTCGACGAGGACCAGCGCGCGCGGCTCCGCGGCGAGAAGATCGGCTTCGTGTTCCAGTCGTTTCAGCTCATCCCGACCCTCACCGCGCGCGAGAACGTGCAGGTGCCGCTCGAGCTCCGCGGCGAGGAAGCGGCCGGCCGCGCCACCGAGCTGCTCGAGCGCGTCGGCCTCGGCGACCGGGGGCATCACTATCCCGCCCAGCTCTCGGGCGGCGAGCAGCAGCGGGTGGCGCTCGCGCGGGCGTTCAGCACCCGGCCCAAGGTGCTGTTCGCCGACGAGCCCACCGGCAACCTCGACGCCGGCACCGGCGCCACGATCATCGACCTCATGACCGAGCTCAACCGGGACCTGGGCACGACGCTGGTTCTGGTGACGCACGATCTCGATCTCGCCGCCCGCGCCCGGCGCACGATCCGCCTGGCCGACGGCGCCATCGTCGCCGACAGCGCGGCGTGAGGAACGCCTGACCGCCGTCCTCTTCGTGCTCCGCATGGCGGCGCGCGAGATCCGCGCGGCGCCCCGGCGGCTCCTCCTGCTCACGGCGTCGATCGCGATCGGCGTCGCCGCGCTCGTCGCCATCGGCAGCTTCACCGACAACCTGCGCGACTCGGTCCGGAGCCAGGCCCGGGCCCTCCTCGGCGCCGACCTCGCGCTCTCCTCCCGCCGGCAGCTTCCGCGGGCCGCGGAGACGATCCTCGACACCCTCACCGCCCGGGGCGGGACGGTCGCCCGGCTCACGAGCTTTTCCGGCATGGCCTACGTGCCGCGAACCAGCGGCACGCGCCTCGTCCAGGTGGCGGCGGTCGAAGGCGGATACCCGTTCTACGGCGAGATCCGCACCGAGCCCGCCGGCGCGTGGCCCGAGCTCGCCCGAGGGCACCGGGTGGTGGTCGACCCGTCGCTGCTCACCGCCTTGAGCGCCCGGGTAGGCGACACGCTGTCTCTGGGCGAGGCCCGTTTCGCGATCAGCGGCGTGATCGTGAGCGCCCCGGGCAACGTCGGCGTGCGCACTGCCTTCGGCCCGCGGATCTACATCGCGGCGCGCGACCTTCCCGGCACCCGCCTGCTCGGCTTCGGCTCGCGCGCGGAGTACGAGGCGTTCGTCCGGTTGCCCGCCGGCGTCTCGCCGCAGTCGCTGGCCGAGCGCTACCGCCCGGCGCTGGTGCCCGAGCGGGTCCGCGTCCGCACGGTGGCCGAGGACCAGGCGAACCTCAATGACGCCCTGAGCCGGCTCACCGGGTACCTGGGCCTGGTGGGGCTGATCGCGCTGCTGCTGGGCGGCATCGGCGTGGCGAGCGGCGTCGTGGTCTTCATCCGGCAGCGGCTCGACACCATCGCCGTGCTCCGCTGCCTCGGCGCGAGTGCCGGCCTGGTGCTCGCCATCTATGCAGCCGAGGCCGCGGCGATGGGCCTCGCGGGCAGCGCGCTCGGCGCGGGGCTCGGCCTGCTGGCGCAGCGGCTGCTCCCGGGGCTGCTGGCGGGGCTGTTGCCGGTCGACGTCCGTCTGGTCGTCTCGCCCGCGGCGGTGGCGCTCGGCATCGGTATGGGGCTCTGGGTCGCGCTCATCTTCGCGCTCATTCCACTGCTTGCGGTCCGCCGCGTGCCGCCGCTCGCCGCACTGCGCCGCGACGTCGAGCCCGAGGCCCGCCGGTGGCTCGACCCGCGGCGGATCGCCGCGGCGGCGGCGCTGGCCATCAGCGTCGTCGTGCTCGCCAGGCTGCAGGTGGGAAGCTGGCGCAAGGGCGCGGCCTTCTCCGCCGGGGTGGCGGTCGCGCTGCTGGCGCTGTGGGGCGCATCGTGGCTGCTCATCCGCGCGGCCCGGCGCTGGCTCCCGGCCCGCTGGCCCTACGTCTGGCGGCAGGGGCTCGCGAACCTGCACCGGCCGGCCAACCAGACCGCGACGGTGGTGCTCGCGATCGGGTTCGGCGCCTTCCTGCTGGGTACCCTCTTCCTGGTGCAGTACAACCTGCTCCGCACGCTTCGCATCACCGGCGGTCCGGCGCGGCCCAACCTGGTGCTGTTCGACATTCAGCCCGATCAGCTCACCGCGGTCGACCGCACCCTGGTGGACGGAGGTTATCGGGCCGTAGGTCCGGTGCCGATCGTGCCCATGCGGATCCAGTCGATCAAGGGCCGGCCGGCGCTGATCGCTCCGGCGGACACGCTCGACCCGGGCGACGACGAGCGCGGCCCGCGGGACAACTGGGCCGTTCGCCGCGAATACCGCTCGACCTATCGCGACACGCTCGTGGCCTCGGAGAAGCTCATCGCCGGCCGCTGGTGGACCCGCGACGCGCGGCCCACCCAGATCTCGGTGGAGCGCGACCTGGCGCGGGAGCTCGGCGTCGGCGTCGGCGACGAGATCGTGTGGGACGTCCAGGGCGTGCCGCTCACGACCAGGGTCGCGAGCCTGCGCGAGGTGGACTGGGCCCGCTTCGAGCCCAACTTCTTCGTGGTGTTCGCCCCGGGCGCGCTCGAAGGCGCGCCGCGGACGTATGTCACCCTCACGCGGGTCGAGGGCGCCGGTGCGCGCGGGGCCCTGCAGCGGCGCATCGCCGAAACGCTTCCCAACGTCACCAGCGTGGATCTCTCAACGGTGCAGGAGACGCTCGAGCGGCTCATCGACCGGGTCGTGCTCGCGATCCGGTTCATGGCGCTCTTCACCCTCGGCACCGGCACGCTGGTGCTCGTGGGGGCGCTCGCCACCAGCCGGTTCCAGCGGATCCGCGAGGGCGCGCTGCTCCGGACGCTGGGCGCCACCCGGGCGCAGTTGTTCCGCATCGTGTTGTCGGAGTACCTGTCGCTCGGACTGCTCGCCGCGGCAGTGGCCCTGGTGCTGGCCGGTGTTGCCGGCTGGGCACTGGCGCGATTCGTGTTCGATGGGACCTTCACCCTGCCGGTGGCACCGTTTGCGGGACTGGGCGCGGCGGTCGTGCTGCTGACGGTGGTGGTGGGTCTGGCCAACAGCCGGGAGGTGCTCCGGCGGCCGCCGCTCGAGGTGCTGCGGGCCGAGTGAGCGGGGGCTATACTTCCCGACGACTCGCGCCGTTCACCCCCACCCCGAGGACTCTCCCGCATGCTCCCGATCGACCTCACCGGCAAACGCGCCCTCGTGGCCGGCGTCTCCGACGACGGCGGTTTCGGCTTCGCCATCGCCAAGTCGCTGGCGGAGGCCGGGGCCTCGATCTGCGTGGGCAGCTGGCCGCCGGCGCTCGGCATCTTCACCAAGCTGCTCGAGCGGGGCAAGATGGACGAGTCGATGCGGCTGAGCGACGGAAGCAAGCTCGCCTTCGAGCGGATCTACCCGCTCGACGCGGCCTTCGATACCCTGGCGGAGGCACCGGCCGACATTCGCGAGAACAAGCGGTACACGGAGCAGGGCGATTTCAGCGTGCAGGGCATGACCGAGCGGATCCGCCAGGACTTCGGCGAGGCCTCGCTCGACATCGTGGTCCACAGCCTGGCCAACGCGCCGGAGGTGAAATCGCCGCTGGTGGACACCAGCCGCGCGGGCTATCTCGCAGCGGTTGGCGTGAGCGCCTACAGCAACATCAGCCTGGTGCGCCACCTGGCGCCCCTGATGCGGCCGAATGGCGCGTTCCTGTCGCTGACCTACATGGCGGGCGAGCGGGTGATTCCGGGCTACGGCGGCGGGATGTCGTCCGCCAAGGCGGCGCTGGAGGCGGACACGCGGACGCTTGCGTTCGAGGCCGGCCGCCGGTGGGGTGTGCGGATCAACGCCATCTCGGCGGGCCCCTGGGCCTCGCGCGCGGCCTCCGCCATCGGCTTCATCGACACCATGATCAAGTACACCGCCGCCAACTCGCCTCTGCCCCGGCCGATCGACGCCGCCGATGTGGGCCACGCCGCGGCGTTTCTCTGCAGTCCGCTCGCCTCCGCCATCACCGGCAGCGTGGTGTACGTGGACAACGGCTTCCACGCGATGGGGATGGCGGTGCCGTAACCGACCTCAGCGCCCGGCGATGACGCGCTCCACCATCGCGGCCAGGGCGCCGAGCTCGAACGGCTTCTCCAGCACCGGCCGGGTCGTTCGCCGGAGGAAGTCGCGGACCGGCGGAGAGGCCACGTCGCCCGTCGCGATGATGAGCCGCTCGAACAGGTCGGGCCGGTGCTCGGCCAGCCAGTCGTGGACCTCCATGCCGGTCCGGCCCGGCATCCGCAGATCGGTGATCACGAGCTGAAACGCCGGCGCGGCGGGATCCGCGAGCAGCTCCAGCGCTTCCTCGCCGCCCTCCGCCTGCCGCACGTCCCATCCACCGCGCTCGAAGTACCGGGTCAACGCCATGCGCACCGACCGCTCGTCGTCGATGACGAGCGCGATGGGTGCGCCCTTTCCATTGTGAGGCGGCGCCACCAACGCCGCGGTGCCGGTGGCCGGGCGGGATGCGCCGGCGATTCCCGACGGCGGCGAGGTTCGCTCGCTCCGCGGAATCCGGACCGTGAAGCGGGCGCCGCTCCCCTGCGCTCCCCCGTCCGCGTCGATCGTGCCGCCTTGCCGCTCCACGATGCCCAGCGAGACCGACAGACCGAGCCCGGTCCCTTTCCCCTCCTCGCGGGTGGTGAAGAACGGCTCGAAGATCCTCGGCAGCACATCGGGCGGGATGCCCGCGCCGCTGTCCTCCACCACGATCGACCAGCCCTCCGCGTCCCCGGAGGCCAGGACCCGGACGGAACCGCCGCTCCCCGCCGCCTGCGCGCCGTTCACGATCAGATTCGTCAGCACCTGCTCCAGGCCGTGCTGGTCGACCCAGAGCCGCGGCGCGCCGGGACTCGCGACCGCGGCGAGGCGGACGCCCATCGAGCCGAGCAGCGGCTCGACCCCGCGCCGGACGATGCCCACCAGCTCCGCCAGCTCGGTGCCCTCCGGCTGCCGCTCGCGCCCGCTGGCGAAGGTGAGCAGATCGAGGACGATCGAGCGGCAGCGCCGGGCCTGGTTGGCGATCAGCTCCAGCGCTTCGCGATCGCTTCCCGACATCGTCGCGCCGAGCTGCAGCTCTTCGGCGAGATGCAGCACGGCGGTGAGCGGGTTGTTGAGCTCGTGCGCCACGCCCGAGACCAGCCGGCCCACGGCCGAGAGCCGCTCGTGCTGGACGAGCTCGGTCTGGGCGCGCTGCAGCCGATCGTAGGCCCTTCGCAGGTCGGCCTCGTCGGTCCGGACTCGCGTGGCCATGCGGTCGAACGCCGCGGCGAGCGCCGCTACCTCGTCGCCGCGCGCCAGGGCGACGGGGGCGACGTCGAGATCGCCGTCCGCCATCTGGACGGCCGCCGCCCGCAGCCGTCCGATCGGGGCGGCGATGCTGCGCGCCAGCATCGCCGCCAGCGCGAGGGCAATGGCCAGCGCGCCACCCGCCACGACGGCCGCCGGCTTGGCGGCGGCGATCAGCTCGCCGCCGTAATCCGAGAACGGCGACACCGCGACCAGCACGGCCCCATCGCCGTCGGGCAGCGCGGCCGGCCGATACTGGAACGCGACCACCTTGTGCTCGTCGTCGCGGCTGGCGAACCAGCCCCGGCTCTGCTGCTGGATCGGCTGGAAGTCATGGTGGCCGTCGCCGTACAGGACCCGCCCGGCTCCGTCGCCGGCCACGATGAAGTTGTTCGAGCGCCGCACCACGAAGCCCTGCGTGTGCGGCCCGAAAGCCGCAAGTGGACCGCGGAGCTCGAGCCCGCTCGACACCTCGTCCAGCGCGTGGAGCATTGCCTCCGCCCGGGTCTGCTCCCGCAGCCGCTGCCACTGGGTCAGGCCGTGCAGGAAGACCGGCACAGCGACGCCGACCGCCACGGCGAGGGTGATCGACAGGATCTTGCCGTACAGCGCCTGGGCGGGAACGGGCCCCTCGGCCCGATGGAGCGCGTGCGGCAGATCCAGCCGCTCTACGGCCCGCTCCGCCATGAGGTACGCGGCCACCGCGAACAGGCCGCCGAGCACGGGACCCTGGACCGTGATCTTGGCGAACTCGAGGCCCGGCAGGTGGGTGAAATAGTCGATCTGGATCGCGCCGAGCAGGTAGCCCACGCTGCTGGTGCCGATGACGAGCAGTGCCACGGTCAGCGGAAAGCGGACCAGCCCGGCTCCGACTGCGGAGTCGCCCGCCTCGAGCCGGCGCTGGAGACGGCGGAACGCGAGGGCCGGCAGGAGCACGGCGCCGGTCCATCCCACCGCCGGCACCTCCCACGCGTAACAGATCAGAATCCAGCGCTGCTGGCTGGCGTTGACGAGCCACCAGAGCCGGCTGAAGGGAATGCCGATGACCCACCAGCAGAGCATCGACGCC
>DASSYY010000375.1:0-6931 GCA_035703025.1 Gemmatimonadales bacterium
AGGACGACCGCGGCGGCGAGGTAGGCGCGTGGCCGGCGGCGTGGCGCCGGGCGGGCAACCGTGGTCTCCGCGGCGCCGCCCGCCGCAAGGGCGGCTGCCAGCTCTGCCGCGCTCGCAAAACGATCGGCAGGCGACTTGGCCAGCAGGCGCTGGAGCACCTGGTCCACGGCGGCCGGCACCGTCTCCCGGAGGCGGCGCGCCGATGGCACCGGGTCGGTGAGCCGCTTGGTGACGATGGCCTGCACGGTCGGGCCGGTGTAGGGCGGCTCCCCGGTGAGCAGCTCGTAGAGCACGCAGCCGAGGCTGTAGAGGTCGGAGCGGCCGTCGACGGCCGCATCGCCCACCGACTGCTCGGGGCTCATGTAGGCCGGCGTCCCGAGCGCGAGGCCGGACTCGGTCAGGCGCTCGGTGCCGCTGGTCTCGAGGGCGCGCGCCACGCCGAAATCGGCCAGCAGCGCGTGTGGCGGCATGCCGTGATCTCCGCCGGCGCCTCCGCTGAGGAGCACGTTCTCCGGCTTGATGTCGCGGTGCACGATGCCGCGGCCGTGGGCATAGGCGAGGGCGTCGGCGAGCTCACCGGTCCAGCGGAGGGCGTCGCCCAACGGCTGCTGGCCCTGGCGACGGAGCCGCTCGCGCAGGCTTTCGCCTTCGACGAGGGGCATCGTGTACCAGAGCACGAGCGGCCCGACGCCGGCTTCGGCCTGGATCTCGCCTGAATCCAGGAGCGGCAGGATATGGGGATGCTGCAGCCCCGCGGCGAAGCGGATCTCGCGGAGGAAGCGCTCGGCGCCGAGGGTGGCGGCGAGCTCCGGCCGGAGGACCTTGAGGGCGACCGGACGGTCGTGCCTCAGATCGTGGGCCCGGTAGACGACGGCCATGCCGCCCCGCCCGAGCTCACGCTCGAGGCGGTAGCGATCGGCCAGGTGGGCGGCGAGGCGGCTGGCGTTATCGATCAGAGTGGAACCCGGGTAGGGATGTCATAGCATACTGCCGGGCCCATTGGGGAGCCAGCGGGCCTCCTCACCCGAACAGCAGCCGCACCGACCAGACAGCGAAGATCATGGCGGCGATGTCCGCGATGAGCCCCGCCGGCACGGCGTGGCGCGTCTTCTTGATGTTGACCGCCCCGAAGTACACGGCGATGACGTAGAAGGTCGTCTCGGTGGACCCGAACATGACGGCCGCCATCTTCACGAAGATCGAGTCCTCGCCGTACCGGTTGATCATGTCCACCACGATGGCCGCCGAGCCCGACCCGGTCAGCGGGCGGATGATCGCCATCGGCAGCACCTCGGCCGGGAAGCCGAGCGGCTCGAGGACCGGGCTCAGGAACCGGGACAGGGCGTCCATCGCGCCGCTGGCGCGGAACATCGCGACGGCGAAGAGGATGGCCACCAGGTACGGGATGATCCGGACGGCCACCTGGAAGCCCTCCTTCGCCCCCTCGACGAAGCTCTCGTACACCGGGACCCGCTTGTACAGCCCGTACAGCGGGAACCCCACCAGCATGAGCGGGATGACGAAGTAGGAGATCAGGTTCATGGCGTTGCGCGTGGCTTCCATGGCGGCCTCAGGCGAGCGGCGCCGCGGCCGGGGCCGCCGCGCTGCGGTTGGGGTCGGAGTCGCGGAACACGCGCATGCGGCCGAGCAGCTTGGCGGCCACGATGGCGACGATGAGCGACAGCACCGTCGAGATGGTGATGGGGAAGATCAGCTTATTGATCTGGAGGCCCAGGAGCGCCAGCAGCAGGACCGGCGGCATGAGCTGGACGCTGGCCGTGTTGATCGCCAGGAGCATGACCATCGAGTTGGTGGCGGTGTCGTCCGTGTTGTTGAGCGTCTGCAGCTCCTCCATGGCCTTGATGCCGAAGGGCGTCGCCGCGTTGCCGAGGCCGAAGACGTTGGCGCAGAGGTTGAGCGCGATCATGCCGAGAGCGGGATGGTCGGGCGGAATCTCGGGAAACAGCGGCCGGAGTACGGGCCGGACCAGCTTCACCAGCGCGTACACGATCCCGGCGTGCTCGGCGATCTTGAGCAGCCCGAGAAAGAGCGCGAGCACGCCGACCAGGCCGAGCGCGATCTCGGCGGCCGTCTTGGCGAACTCGAGCGCCCCCGCGGCAATGGCGTTGAGCTTCACGAACCAGACGGGCTCGAACACGACGCCGGCCGCGGTTGCGACCGATACCGTGTCACCCGACGGGCCGGGCGGCGCGAAGCCGGCCAGGCGGCCCTGCAACTCCTGGTCGCGCGAGCTCGAGACCTTGGCAATCGTGGCCAGTGGCTCGGGCAGCTTGGCGCCGGCGGCGAACCGGAGCTGGGTGCCTTCCCTGGTCTGGAGCAGGTAGCCGGGGTAGGTCGCGGCGGGCGCTTCCTCGGTCCGGTAGAAGCGCCGGTAGGCGCCCGTATCGATCCGGATCTCCACCGGGACGCGGCGGGCGGCCGGGTCGTAGCCCTGGGTGAACGCCAGGGCCACCGGCATCGGCTGCCCGTTGCGGTACCGGTCGCCGGCGATGTCGCTGCCGTCGTAGCCGATGGCGAAGACGAAGCTGGTGATGATCAGGCCTGCCCAGATGTAGTTCAGCATTGTCGGGGCCTGGGGGTGGGGATGGTCGGTTGGGGGATGGAGGAATATGGCCTGGGGTCGGCCGTTCAAGGCAGGGCGGACGCACGACAAACCCCCAGAGCCGTCGTCCGCCCTGGGGGTTCGCCGCTTCAGCGAATGCGCTGCTGCCGAGCTACTCCTTGCTCGACACCGACTTCCCCTTCCCCTTCCCCTTCGCGTTCGCCTGCACCTGCCCGTCGAGCCGCTGCGCGGTGCTCAGCCGGTCCCGCACCATCGGCAGCTCCTCCGCGGCCGCGTCGCGGACGTCCTTCGAGTCGGCGGCGCGCCCTTCCTTCTGGAGGTAGGGCAGCATCGAGCCGAGGTTCTCGGTCACGATGCTCACGTAGACCTGATCGAAGTTGCTGCTGGACGCCTTCTCCAGCCGCTCGATCTTCTGCCGGTGCAGCGGACCCATGTTCGGGTTCACCTTCACGCCGCCGTGCTTGGAGGCCAGGTTCGTCCAGCGCTCCTGCCACTGGCTGAAGTCGTCCGCCATCCGGTCGGCGAACTGCTTGACGTCCTTGTTCTTCGCGCGCTTCTGCGCCATCTGCGCCAGCTTCACTTCCATGATGTGCCCGTAGGCCAGCTCCTGCGCGTACCGGCCGTCGGCCAGGTTACCCTTGCCCTCGTCGTTCCGACGCCGGCCGTCGGCGTTCCCGCTGGGGGACGGCGGGTTGTTCGCCACCGCGGTGCTGGCGCCGACCTGCGCGGCCAGCTGCTGGGCCTGGGCGAGGTGCTGCTGCGTGGCCGTCACGCCGGTCGCGGCCAGCTGCCGGACCTCGGTCGACTGGGCGCCGGCGGCGATCCGCTGGAGCGTCGAGGCATCCTGGTCGTGGTCCTCGACCATGGCCTGCATGTAGGCCCGGTCGAAGTCGGCGCCGGAGCGCTTCGAGAGCTGATCGACCGACTGCTGCTGAATGGAGTTCAGGGTCACATTGGTCGGGAGGCCGCTCTTCAGCGCGAGCGAGGTCCACTGCCGGACCATGTTCCCGTGGTCGGTGACCATCTGGCGGCCGAACTGCTTCACCGCATTGTTGGACGCGCGCTGCGATGCCAGCGTACCCGCGCGGACCTCGAACGCGTTCATGCTGGCGGCCTCACGGATGTAGGCGCTGTCCGCGGCGGCCTGCCCCGTCGCCTGACTCGAGGGCGCCGGAGCGCTGGTCGTGGGCGTCGTCGGGGTCGTGGTCGTCGGGGTGGGGGTCCGCGGCGCAGTCGTCGTCGGCCCGCGCCAGGGGTGATACGCGGTGTCCTGCGTCGTCTGCCCCTGCAGCAGGCGCGCGGGCGCAATGGTGAGGACCAGCGCCAGTCCGGCAGCGGCGGTCACGAGTCGGCGTGTCGAGTGGGTCGTATGCATGCTCATACTCTCAATTCCTCGGGAGTGTGCGACCATCCGGTGACATCTCATGGAGGAGAGTACGGGATCCGATCGGAAAGTGCTGTGACCCGAGGCACGTAGAGCCGAGTCAGTTTGGCCCGTGATGCCTGCCCAAGTGGCTGTCATGGTGACGCTTACGCCGGCGAGCCGCGGCCGGGCCGCCTAGGGCGTCCCCGCCCCTGCCGCACCCCCCGCCAGGCGCACCATCAGCCGGTACAGGAACTCCTGCCCGTCGAAGAACGATTTCACCAGCATCCGCTCGTCCCGCCCGTGCGCCCGCACGTCGTTCGGATCCCCGTACAGACCGCTCACTCCGTACGTCGGCACTCCCGCCGCGCGGAGGAATCGCCCGTCCGTCGCCCCGGTCGACATGAACGGCACCGACGGCACCCGCGGCCCGAAGAGCTCGCGCGTGACGGCCGCCACCGGCTCCATGATCTCGGCGCCGAGCGGGCTCGGGATCGATGGCGGCTCGTGACGCGGGACCGCCTCGCCGATCCGGATCCCGGTGTCCGCCACCACCCGCGCCAGCGTCGCCTTCACCGAGTCCAGCGACTCACCCGGCAGCACGCGGCAGTTCACGGTCGCCGTCGCGAGCTGCGGCAGCGCGTTGTTGGCGTGGCCGCCCGCCAGCCGGGTGGCCGTGCAGGTGGTGCGGAGGACGGCGTTGTAGCGGGGGCTCACCGAGAGCAGGCGCGCGGCCGCGGTGTCGCGCGGATTCCGGAGAAGGGCCCGCATCGCGGCCGCGGTCTTCGGCTCCTCCAGCCCGGCGGTGGCCTCGAAGAACGCGCGTGTGACCGGATTGAGGCGCACCGGGAAGACGTGCCGCCGGACCCGCACGAGCCCCTCGGCGAGCTGGAAGATCGCGTTGTCCGGCCGCGGCAGCGACGAGTGCCCGCCGCGGTTGGTGACGGTCAGCGTGAAGGTGATCGGCACCTTCTCCGCCGCCTGCACCGCCTGGTAGAACGGCCGGCCGTCCCGCAGGGCGCCGGTGCCGCCCTCGTTGATCGCGAAGGACGCGTCGATCAGCTCGCGGTGCTGGGCCAGCAGCCACTCGACCCCGTTGGCCGGGCCGCCCTCCTCGTCGGCCGTGAGCGCCAAGACCACGTCGTGGGCCGGCTGCCAGCCCGCGGCCCTCGCCCGGAGCAGGTTGGCGACGAAGATGGCGGCCATCGCCTTGTCATCCGCCGTGCCGCGGCCGTAGAAGTAGCCGTCCTTCTCGGTGAGGACGAAGGGGTCGAGGCTCCAGTCGGCGCGGAGCGCGGCGACGACGTCGAGGTGTGCCAGCAGGAGGATCGGCTTGCCCTCGCCCCGGCCGCGATAGCGGACGACCAGGTTGCCCTTCGTCGGCTTCCCGTCCGGCACGAGCAGCATCACGTCCTCGGCCGGGAACCCGGCCGCCCGGAACCGCTCGGCCACCGCCTCGGCGGCCAGGGTGACCGAGCCCGCGGAGTCGGCGGTGTTGATCTCGACGAGCTGGCGGTAGACGTCGCGCGCGAGCTGCTGGTGCGGCGCGAGCGCCGAGTCCTGCGCGGCGAGCGGGAGGGCGCAGCAGATCGCGAGGGCGGCGGACAGGATCTTCGTCATCGGACATCCGGGCTGGAGGTCGGCGGAGGGGCCGCCCGAAGCTACCGCGCGGCCCCACCGACGCAACCCGACGGCGGCTAGTGCGACCAGGCCGGCGAGCTCTCCGCGACAGTGGTGTGGGTGATCCGGGTCTGGCTCCCGCCGCTGCTGGTCATCGTCCAGATCTGGCTCTTGCCGGAGCGGAAGCTCACGAACGCGATCCGGGTGCCGTCGGCCGACCAGGTCGGGGCGAAGTCGTACGCGATGTTGGTGGTCAGGCGCTTGACGGTACCATCCAGCAAGGTCGTGACGTAGACGTCGTAGTTGCCGCTGTAGTTGCGGCCGTAGGCGATGCGCTTGCCGTCGGGCGAGAAGACCGGCCCGCTGACCGTGCCGGTCGGGCTCGCGAGAATGCCCTGATGGCCGGTGCCGTCCAGGTTGATCGTTTCGATACTCAGGCCGTTGGCGCCGACGTACACGAGCTTCTTCCCGGTCGGGTCGAACGACGCGTAGAGTCCCTGGATGGCGCCGAACTGGCCGATGAAGTTCATCTCGCCGGTGGCGACGTTCATCTGCGCCAGGTAGGGCACGCTGTATACGCCGCCGATCCAGACCGAGACCACCAGGCGGGTGCCGTCGTGGGACCACGAGGGGTTCGTGATCGAGTAGGCCGAAGGCAGCGTTCGCGCCCAGCGCTTGCCCGTGCCGTCCGCGTTCATCAGGAAGATGTCCTTGTGCAGCACGTTCGAGCCGTCGAGCCGGTCGCGGACGATCGCGATGCGCTTGTTGTCCCACGACCAGGCGGGCATGTCCTCGGACCCCGCGAAGCTGGTGACGCGGACCAGGTTGTTGCCGCTCGGGTCCATCCGGTAGATGTCGGTCCCGCCGGTCCGGGCAGAGGCGAACAGGATGCGGGGACCGGTCCCCGCGGTCAGAAAGTCGGGTGCGGGCGACGCGGTTTCGGCCGGGAGCGGCTCGGCGCCGTCGGGGGCGAGCGGGCTCTCGGCGCCGTCGCAGCCGAGGGCGGCCAGGGCCAGGGCGAGGACGGCGAGGCGGACGGCGAGGCGGTGCGCGCGAGGGGTCGGCATATCGAGCTCCTGGGACTTGGGTCCCGATCGGGTTGTCTACGGCCGGCGGGCGACTGGGTCACCGGCGACGGGGGACAAGCTAGGAGCGGCGATCACCGGGGAATGGCGGGGAAGTCATCGGGGAATCACCAGCGGGTAACTTGCTGCAGCAGCCTAGGATAGCGACTGGTGACACGGGGTGGCTCGAAGCGGCCGCGGCGGCGCCATCAGCTCCCCTGCGGCGGCGGGGCCCGGCTCCGCACCTCCCACTATGAGATATGTTTGGCTGAGGCCCCTCCCGCTTGTGGATGCACGACG
>DASSYY010000071.1:0-8095 GCA_035703025.1 Gemmatimonadales bacterium
GGCTCAGGCTGACCCCGCCCTACTTCTCCGCCTTCCCCTTCAGTCCCTGCATCCAGTTTTCCGCCAGCACCAGCTCGCTCTGCTGCGCCGTCTCCCCCTCGCGTACCATCAGAAAGCGCTGGTCGTCCGGGCTCAGGGAGAAGGACGGGACCGGCCCTGGCCGGGAGAGCAGCGCCACCGAGAACAGCACCTTCTGCCGCCCGACCGAGAAGGTCGGACCCGGCGGCACCTCGGCGGAGACCATCTCGGTCTTGCCGTTGATGTACAGCAGCTCGCGGCCGCTGTTGGCCCAGAGCGGCTCGTTGCCGCCGGCCGTGGAGACCTGCCACTTGGCCGTGGCGGTCTCGGGGAACGGCCGGACGTAGACCTCGCTCCGCCCCGACTCGTTCGAGGCATACGCCAGCCACCGCCCGTCCGGAGAGAGCGACGGGAAGAACTCCGCGGCCGGCGAGGCTACCAGAGACACCAGGCTGGTATCGCCGGCCCTGAGGCCGAGGATGTCGGTGCTTCCGGCCCCGATGGGAGCGGTCCGGAGCAGGAGCCAGCGGCCGTCCCGCGACGGCGTCACCTGGCCGATGTCGACAGTCGAGGAGCTGACCGCCAGGCTCGCGACGCCGGTGCCGTCCGCCCGGCGCCGGTACACCGAGCCCACGCCGGAGCCCGCGCGGTCGGTGATGTACAGGATGTCGCGGTTATCAGCGGACCAGGCGGGGCGGACGCTCGAGGTGTCGCTGAACGTGATCCGCGAGAACGGCCCGTCGGGGAGCCGCTTGACCCAGATGTCGCGCCGTCCCTCCCGGGAGAGGTCGACGGCCACGGCCTTCCCGTCCGAGGACAGGCTGGCCGAGGAGATGACGCCCTGTGGATCCCAGGACGGGTCGGTCGGGGTGATCCCGCCCTCGCGGCTCACCCAGACGGCGCGCCGGGAGCCGAGCGTCCCGCCCGTGGTGTACGCCAGCGTGCCGTTGCCGGAGAGCGCCAGGTCCACGTTGAAGCCGCCGTTCCGCACCCCGATCCCCTCGATCAGCGCGACGGGTGCCCCGGTGAGCTCGAGCTTCTTCGGGTCGAACGGAATGGCGATCAGCTTCCCGTCGGCGGTGACCACCAGCAGGTGGCCCGTCGGGGCGTACCGTGCGTAGATGCCCCGGACGAGCGAGTGGGCGGGGCCATGGGGCAGCGCCATGGCCATGATCTCGAAATCGGCGGGCCCCTGGCCGGCATGGCGCAGCCGGAAGAGCAGCCCCTTCGCGTCCGGCAGCACGTGCACCCACTCGGTCGCGATCTCCTTCTTTGCCGGCACGATCGTGTACACCGGCTCGATGTCCCCGCCGGTGGCACGCATCCGGGCAACACCCGAGTCCACCTCGAAGTAGATGTACCCGTCGGACCCCCAGTCGCCCGAGGTGGTGTTGGCCTTGTCGGTCAGCGTCACCGTCGGCGCGCCCGCGAGCGAGGCGATGCGCACCTGGGTCCCGTCCTTGATGAAGCCGATCCGCTGGCCGTCGGGCGAGAAGAACGGGGTTCCCGCGCCGTCGGTGCCGCCGATCGCTGTGGCGTCGAGTTGGTCGATCCGCCGGAGCCAGAGGCGGTTGCCGCCCTCGCCGGGTCCGCTGTAGACCAGCGCCCGGCCGTCCGGCGAGAGCGCGAGGCGCGACCCGCCCGATCCGAGCGGCGGCTGGAGGCCCTGGTCGGGGCGGAGTGCGATGCTGAACTGGCTCAGCAGGGGTGCCGGTGACGGCCGGAGCCAGCCCCACAGCGCCACGACCGTCGCTACGGCAGCCGCGGCGGCGAGCGCGAGCACCGTGGCCGACGGCCGGCGGCGACTCGCGGTCTTGGGCGCGGCGGCCGCCGCCTCGAGCGAGACGGTGGACGCGTAGGTCTTGTCCCTGAGCGCGTCGGCGAACTCCGCCGCGGTGGCGAACCGGTCCGCCGGCAGCTTCTCCAGCGCCGTCAGCACCGCCGCCTCGACGTGCCGCGGGATGGTGTGGCGCTGCGGCAGGAGCGGCCGCGGGCTCTCGGTGACCACCCGGGCCACGACCGCCTGCGCCGTCGCGCCGGTGAACGGCGGCTCGGCCGTGAGCATCTCGTAGAGAACGGCCCCGAGGGCGTACACGTCGGAGCGGGCCGTGATCTCGCGCTCGCCCATCGCCTGCTCGGGGCTCATGTAGTGCGGCGTCCCCAGACTCATCCCCGTCTCGGTCATCCGCGCCCCGCTGGCCTTGCTCGCCGCCAGCGCGATCCCGAAGTCCGCCACCAGCGCCTGCCCGTCGTGCAGCAGGATGTTCTCCGGCTTGATGTCCCGGTGCACCACTCCGTGCCGGTGGGCATAGTCCAACGCACTCGCCACCTCGGTCGCGATCCGCACCGCGTCCGCCACCGGCAGCTGCTTCTCCCGCGTCAGCCGGTCCCGCAGCGTCTCCCCCGCGACGAACGGCATCACGTAGAACAGGTAGCTGTCCGCCTCCCCCGAGTCGAACAGCGGCAGGATGTGCGGGTGCTGCAGGTTGGCCGTGAGCTTGATCTCGGCCAGAAAGCGCTCGGCCCCGATCACCGCCGCCAGCTCGGGCCGGAGCACCTTGAGCGCCACCTTGCGGTCGTGGCGGACGTCCTCGGCCAGGTAGACCGTGGCCATCCCGCCGGCGCCGATCTCCCGGTCCAGACGGTAGCGGTCCGCCAGCGCGGATTGGAGCCGGCCGAGCAGTTCGGGCATAAGTGCTTTGGTTGGGGGGTACTTGAAGATGGGGGGAAAGCGACCGGTCGGCTAGGGCAGCGGGTCAGCACACGAACGGTACGATCGCCGCCGTTTCCCGCTCGTACTCCGTGTATTCCGGAAACGTCTCCCGCATCCGCCGCTCCTCCGCCCGGCTCTTCACCGCGAACGCCACTCCCGCCAGCATCAGTGCCACGAGGCCGCGCCATTCGCCGATCGTCACCACCGTTCCAAGGAACGCGAGCAGCATCCCGCTGTAGATCGGATGGCGCACGTGGCGGTAGGGGCCGGTGCGCACCAGGGCGTGGTCCTCCTTCACGACCACGCTCGCGCTCCAGTTCCGACCGAGGTGGCGTCGGGCCCAGACCGTGAAGCCAAGCCCCGCGGCCAGCAGCAGCGTTCCGAGCACGGGGAAGAACCAGCCGACCGGCAGGAACCGCCGAGTGAGCAGCCGGGGCACCAGACGCGGTGCAGCCAGGAACAGGGCGGCCAGCATGAGGGGACCGCGATGCCGCAGCTCGGCCGCCACCGACTCCCGGGAGCGGGTTCGCTTCACGTTGCGGGCGCTGAGCCACCAGTAGACCAGCCAGGCGAGCCACAGCGAGGGCACCAGGATACCGATGGCAAGTTCCGGCGTCATGCGGGGAAAGATACCGTACTGCGGCTCGCGCATCGGACGAGGCGCTCGCGCTGGTCCGGCAGCAATCGGACGTGCAGGGAATCCGCACATTGTCGTCCCACTCTCGGAAGCACCCCGCACTCGGCTGGAGTTCGACCCCGGAGGACCCATGCGCATCCCGATGCTTCTCGCTCTCGCCCTCGTGGCCGCGGCCACCGGAGGGTGCCGGACGGCCCCCGTAGGGACCGAGCAGGCATCACTGGGCGTCCCACAGCGCGACCTCAGGCTGCAACAGGCCGCCGCGCCGAACGTGGAGGTCGCGTCTCCCGTGGAGCTGGGCCGGACGCCGGCCCAGCGGCCGGGGTCACACCGCCCGCGGCGCGCAAGACACCCTTCGCTTGCGCCGCCGGCTGAGGCCGCCCGGACGACCGAGCCGGGGAACCCACCGGCGGCCTCCGAGCCGGCAGCGACTCCGGCGCAGTCCGCGCCTGTGGCCCTGGCAGCGACCGACGCCGAGCCGGCCGACCCTCACGCCCTGCCCCCCGGACGCTCGGTCACGGTGATTCCTGCGAGCAGCGGCCCAGCGACCGACGAGGGGTGGACCGAGCAGCGACCCGCAGATCGTGAGCGCGGGGTGTCGGTGCACGGAGGCACACATGGCGGGGGCTGCAAGCCTCGCGGGGGTGGCAGTATGCCCGGAGGCAACCGGCCCGGAGCGTTCCGCTAGACGCGAACGTCTGTCACGACGCCGTCCGGGCGCGCTCCTCGTCCCTCTCGCGCTGACCAACGAGCCGGCGCCCCTGGACTCCCAGGGACGCCGGCATCGAGCACACATCCGGTCCGACTTCTCTCTCCCGCACTCCCGCACCGCTCAGGACGCTCCGCCACCCCGGCACAGCGCCACCGGATCCACGCCGGCCGCATCCGCGACCGGGCCCGCTGTGTGCCGGGCCGACAAGCTCGGCCGCGTCGACTTGACCCGCAGGCCGGCCAGCGGATCCTCCGGCTTGAGCGTGATCGACTGGATCAGCCAGTTGTCGGGCACGTTGACCTTCCAGTCGATCGTGCCGCTCGCGGGGTCCACGGTCCCGATGCTGTTGAAGAAGCCGTTGATCCGCTGGCCCGCCGCCCAGATGCCGCCACCGGGGCCCGAGTAGTCCAGCTCGACACAGGCCAGCGACTCGATCTCGGGAATGTCGCCCAGCGAATTCCAGTCGCCACTGTCGGGATCGCAGGACGTGATCATCTGGCCCAGCTCGGTGTCCATGGCCATCACCAGGTCCTCGCACGGCCCCGAGGCGCTGCTCGACAGGCTCATCCGGACGGCGCTCCCGGCCGGGATCTGCGACGCCGGGATGTGCGTGAGGCCGCCGATGTGCGCCACATGGCCCTCATGAGGGTCGCCCACCGCGTAGCGCGGCGTGTTGCCGGTGACCGCGGTGCCATCGTCGGGGTTGATCGACCAGTTCCCGCCCAGCTCGTTGGAGATGAGCCGGATGCGGTCGGTCGCCGGATCGAAGTCCATGCCGAAGTGAATGTCGAACGAGCTGATGATCTTGGGCGAGAACGGCTCCCCCACCGGGGTCGCCGCGCCGGTCAGGGTGTCGATGGTGTACACCCGGCTGTCGTTCCCGACGCCGTAGAGCTTTCCGTCGGAGGCCCGGAAGTCGATCCCGATCATGCGCTTGAGAATCGGCACGCCGGTGATGCCGACCTTGCGGCTGATGGTCTCGCCGCTCTCGGTGCCGAACATGAGCAGGTTGTTGCCGTTGTCCAGGGCGTAGATGACGGCCCCGACGGGCGGCGGTCCGTCCTGGGCCGGCGGGGGCGGGTTGCCGGGGTCGTCACTCGGCGGGGGGCCGGTCACGTCGCCGCTCCCGCCGTCCCCGCCGCCGCAGGCGGCGAGCGCGAGAGTCGCGGCCAGGGCGGCCGAAGTCATGGTGAACACAGCGAGCTTCCGTGAGAGCGTGAGGCTGGGCATCGGATCCTCCGGCCGCGGGGCGGCGATGAGTGCGTGGTCGCTGGAGACGAGACCATGGTACGCGGGCGACTCATCGGGTTGTCATCTGGATCTCATCTGGCGGGGAGGTGGCCGGCAGCGGGTGTGCTGCAAGTGCGGCGAGTGAAGAGGGGTTGCGGGGAGGAAAGGTGGCCCGGTTAGGATTGTTGCCTGGCCGATGCAGGCCGCGAGCCGGGCGATGGCTCCTTCGCTTCGCTCAGGATGACCCTCGGACGGGGTGGAACGGAGACCAGTGGGAACCGGACCAACGGAACGGCGCCGAACGCGACGAGAACCACAGCTCCAGAAGGACGGCACGTGACGGAGCCCGCCCGCGGGCTGCACCCCGTCGACTCCGCCGCCCCGCCGGGCGCCGAGTCCGTGGGCTTCTGGAGCGTCGTCAAGGACGCGCTCCGCGGCGAGCAGCACCACGACTTCACCGAAGGCCCGATCGGGCGCGCCATCCTGCTGCTGTCCATCCCGATGGTGCTGGAGGTCCTGCTCGAGGGCGTGTTCGCCGTCGCCGACATCTTCTGGGTCTCCCACCTGGGCCCCGACGCCGTCGCGTCCGTCGGCCTCACCGAATCGCTCCTCACGCTGGTCTACGCGCTCGCCATGGGCCTCGGCATCGGCGCGACGGCCACCGTCGCCCGCCGCATCGGCGAGAAAGACCCGGAGGGCGCCGCCCGCGCCGCCGTACAGGCCCTCCTCCTCGCCGTCTTCGTTTCTGTCGTGCTCGGCACCGCCGGGGCGCTCCTGGCCCCGCGGCTGCTCGCCCTGATGGGGGCGACGCCCTCCGTCATCGCCACCGGACGCGGCTACGCCACCGTGATGCTCGGCGGCGAGGCCGCCATCATCGTGCTGTTCGTGGTGAATGCGGTCTTCCGCGGCGCGGGCGATGCGGCCATCGCCATGCGGGTCCTGTGGCTGGCCAACACCATCAACATCGTGCTCGGCCCGCTCCTCATCTTCGGCGTCGGACCCTTCCCCAGGCTCGGCGTGACCGGCGCGGCCGTGGCGACGACGATCGGCCGGTCGGTCGGCGCGCTCTACGCCGTCGTGCGCCTCTTCCGCCATGGGAGCCGGGTGCCGGCCGCGCGGCGCCACCTGACGCTCGACCTCGGCGTGATGGCGCACATGCTCCGGCTCGCCGCCTCGGCGTCGCTCCAGAACCTGATCGGCATGGCGAGCTGGATCGGGCTGGTCCGGATCCTGGCGGGGTACGGCAGCGAGGCCCTGGCGGGCTACACGATCGCGGTGCGGCTCATCATCTTCGCGCTGCTGCCGTCGTGGGGCCTGAGCAACGCCGCGGCGACGATGGTGGGCCAGAGCCTCGGTGCCCGGAAGCCCGACCGCGCGGAGTCCTCCGTCTGGCGCGCCGGCCGCTACAACGCCGTCTTCCTCACCGGCGTGGGCGTCGTGTTCCTCCTGGCCGCACCCTTCCTGCTCCAGGCCTTCACCAGCGATCCCGCGGTCACCGGCTATGCCGTACACTGCCTCCGCATCGTGGCGCTGGGCTTTCCGTTCTATGCCTACGGGATGGTGCTGACCCAGTCGTTCAACGGCGCGGGCGACACCTGGACGCCGACCTGGCTCAACTTCTGTTGCTTCTGGGTGTTCGAGATCCCGCTGGCATGGGCACTGGCCGAGCCCGCCGGACTCGGGCCGACAGGCGTGTTCTGGGCGATCATGGCCGCCTTCTCCCTGCTGGCGGCGGCGAGCGCGGCGGTGTTCCGCCGGGGGGCGTGGAAGACGCGGACGGTGTAGTGGACGTCCCGGACGGTGCAGCGAACTCGCCGGCGTCCGGCACACTGCCCGTGAGGTAGCGCTGGACGGTGGGGCCGAGCCACCCGATGGCTTCGGCGCGCCCCATCGCGGCCACCGGCGGCAGCCGGAGCACGTAGCGGCAGAGCGCGAACCCTACGATCTGGCTCCCGATCAGCCCCGCGCGCGTCGCGGGCTCGGACCCGCCGGCCAGCCGGGCCACGGTCGGACCCACCTGCTGGGCGAAGATGGTGCGCATCCGCTCCGCCGCCGCCTCATTGCTGGCAGCGGCGCGGAGCAGCGCCAGCAGGATGTCGTCGCTCTCCCATCGCTCCAGGAAGTGCCCCACCAACGCTTCCCCAACCCGCTCACGCGGCAGTCCCGTCAGATCGGGCAGGCGGAGATCGAATTCGGCCGCCGCGGCGAACAGCTTTTCCTTCGAGCCGTAGTACCGCATCACCATCGCCGGATCGATGTCCGCGTCCCCGGCGATCGCCCGAATCGTGGCCCGTTCGTACCCATCCGCGGCGAAGCGCTCGCGCGCGGCTGCCAGGATCGCCTGATCGCCGCGGTGGCGTTCATCCTGGCGGCCTTGACGATCGGATATCTGCGGATAGGGATGCCACCCGTGGTGATCGTCGGCGGATCGGGCGTCATCGCCCTCGTGATGTGGATCCGGTACTACCTGCGGGAGCCGCTCGCCCCAGAGGTGATCCTTCCGCTCTTCCTGCTCACGGTGGCGGCGCTCGAGATCCACATGGCCGAGGAATATCTCACCGGGTTCGGGCCGGCGATGAGCCGGCTGTTCGACATCAGCTGGACCGAGCGGTCCTTCCTCATGGTATTCGCCTTCATCGGCCCCGCACTCTATGCGCTGACCGCCCTGGGGCTCTTCTACCGGGTCCCGCTTGCCGGGTTCATGGCCTGGTTCATCTTCATCGGGCCTGGAGTCGCGGAGTTCACGCACTTCATCTTTCCGCTGCTCACGCCCGCCATCCATCCC
>DASSYY010000091.1:0-2507 GCA_035703025.1 Gemmatimonadales bacterium
ACGCTCGCGCGCGACGTGGAATCCGTGGTGGCGGCCACCGCGCGGGCCGCACTGGAGCAATCGCAGGTCCCCGTTTCCAGCGCGGCGTGAGCCTGTTCCCCGCCGCCGACCTCAAGCTCCTGGGTGACCTGATCCAGGAGCGGTTCGGACTCACGTTCGAGGGGGTGCGGCAGGACATCCTCGCCGCGCGGCTCGGCCCCCGCCTCCGCGAGCTGCGTCTCGACTCTCCCCGCGCCTACTACGAGTACCTGCGCTTTCATCCCCAGCGCGACGCCGAGTTCGAGCGCCTGCCGGCACTGGTCACCAACAACGAGACCTACTTCTTCCGCGAGACGCGCCAGTTCGAGGTCCTGGTGGACCATGTGGTGCCGGAGCGTCGCGCGGAGGCGCCGGGGCGGCCGCTCCGGTTCCTCTCCGCCGGCTGCAGTTCGGGGGAGGAGCCCTACTCGCTGGCCATCGCGCTTCAGACCGCGGGTCATGCGCCCGGGCGGGTGTGGGAGATGGATGCCTGCGACCTGAACGTCGAGCGGATCGCCCGGGCCAAGGAGGCGGTGTACGAGGAGGGCTCCCTCCGGGCCTGCGACGCCGACGCCCGGCGGCGGTACTTCTCCCACGAGGGCGGCCGCTTCCGGCTGCGCGACCGCTATCGCGCCGGTATCCGCTTCTTCCCGGCGAACCTGCTGTCGCCCGGGTTTGCCGTCGAGCGCGGCGCGTACGACGCGGTGCTCTGCCGCAACCTCCTGATCTACTTCTGCGACGCGGCGTTCGAGCGGGCCATCAGCCTGCTCGGCCGGGCGCTGCTTCCCGGCGGGTATCTCTTCCTCGGCCACTCCGAGTCGCTCTTCGACCGTGCGACCGAGCTGACGCCGGTCGTGGTGGGCGGGTCGGTCGTCTATCGGAAGGCTCCCGCATGATCCGCGTCTTCGTGGTGGACGACTCGGCCTTCGTACGCCGCGCGCTGACGCGGGTGCTGGCGACCCAGCCGGGCTTCAAGGTGGTGGGCTCCGCGGAGTCCGGCGCGGAAGCACTGGCCAAGGTGCCTGCCGCGGACCCCGACTTCGTCACCCTGGACGTGGAGATGCCGGGAATGGACGGGCTTCAGGTGCTTCCCGCGTTGCTCCGGTGGAAGCCGTCGCTCCGGGTCGTGATGCTGTCCGCGCATACCCGGGAGGGCGCCACCGCCACGGTGGCCGCGCTCGCCGCGGGGGCGGTGGACTTCATCGACAAGAGCGCCTTCAACGTGATGGATCTGGAGTTCCTGCGGCGCGAGGTGGTGGACCGTATGCAGGCGTTGGTGCCGGGCGACGGGGCGGTCCGCGGCAACGGCGGCCAGGCGCCGGCCTGCGCGGACGACGCGGTGCTGGATCGGCTGCGCCAGTGTGAACTCTGCGTGATCGGCGCATCCACCGGCGGGCCGCCCGCGGTTCAGCGGATCCTGGAGCGGCTGCCCGCCCGGTTCCCGCTGCCCATCGTGGTGGTGCAGCACATGCCCGCGGGCTTCACCGAGGCCTTCGCCAGGCGTCTGGACGCGCTCAGCCGGCTCCGAGTGAGCGAGGCGGTGGAGGGCATGCGGTTGGCTCCGGGACTCGTCGCGGTCGCGCGCGGGGGCCGGCACCTGCGGATCAGTAACGGGCTCGCGGTGGTTCTGACGCCCGAGCCGTCCGAGGCGCGGCACATCCCGAGCATCGACGTCACCATGCGCTCGGCCGCGCGGTCGAAGCCCGGGCGGGTTCTCGGGATTCTGCTCACGGGGATGGGCGAGGATGGCGCGGATGGCATGGCCACGATTCGCGCGGGTGGGGGCGTAACGATCGCGGAGAGCGAGTCGAGCTGCGTTGTCTACGGGATGCCGCGCGCGGCGGTGCGGCGTGGTGGCGCCAGCCTGGTGCTGCCGTTGGGGGAGATCGCGGAGCTGCTCGCCACCGTTGCCTCAGGGTGACAGGTTGTCCGCTCCCTCCGGGAAGAACCGCCGCCGCAGCAGCGCAAGGATCTCGGGGGTGAGCCCCGGCGGGTCGAGCGCGACCGCAATCTCGCGCCCGATGTGACGGACCACCTGCCCGCGCACCGGGATCACGGTCTCGGTGTCGAGGCGAAGCTCTCCTTCAACGTGACTGCCGGGGGCCGGCGCCCGCTCGTTGGGCGCGAGCGCGTAGCGGAGACCGGTGGCACTCACGTCGCGCAGCGGCGTGCCGCCCTGGCCGGGCAGCTGGGGCAGCGGCAGCCGCGGGGCGCCGCGGCGCTCGTGATGCCAGCGCACCAGCGAGGAGCGCTCGGCGTCGATCACCGAGGACTCGGGCCAGGGGCCATCGTCGGGCACCAGCGCCAGTCCCGAGCGGTCGATCCGGCCGATGACGGCGTCGATCAGGACCCGACCGATCGTCCGGAGATGCAGGACCCCGCTGACCTGCTCGCCGACCTCCCAGACCCGCCCGGCCGGGGCCGGCTCGATCCGGAGCCCGCCAGGTGCAAGATCTCGCACCGCGCAGTGGTAGCCTTCCAACTCGAGC
>DASSYY010000294.1:0-8051 GCA_035703025.1 Gemmatimonadales bacterium
GACGCGGTGAAGGTCGGCATCGGCCCCGGGAGCATCTGCACCACCCGGGTCGTCACCGGGGTGGGCGTCCCCCAGATCACCGCCATCATGGACGCCCTTCGCGGTGCGGACGACGTCCCGGTCATCGCGGACGGGGGCATCAAATACTCGGGCGACGTGGTGAAAGCGCTGGCCTCCGGCGCGTCCTCGGTCATGATGGGCTCGATGCTGGCCGGCACCGAGGAGAGTCCGGGTGAGTCTGTGCTCGCCGAAGGCCGCCGGTTCAAGATGATTCGCGGCATGGGCAGCCTCTCGGCCATGCAGGACGGCTCGGCCGACCGCTACTTCCAGGAGGGCGAGATGGCGCCCTCGAAGCTCGTGCCCGAGGGCATCGAGGGCCGGGTGCCCTACAAGGGTCCGGTGTCCGACGTGCTGTATCAAATGGTCGGGGGCCTCCGTAGTGGAATGGGCTACTGCGGTGTCTCCTCCATCCCGCAGCTCCAGTGCGACGTGGAGATGGTCCAGATCACCTCCGCCGGGCTGCGTGAGTCGCACCCGCACGACGTGACGATCACCAGGGAAGCGCCGAACTACAGTGCGTAGGACCGAGTCGGCCTGAGCCAGGCGACAGGGGCCCGCGCGTGACCATGGCTCCTTTGCCTCGCACGGGACGACACCGGGATCCCGGAACGTAAGTCGCAGGTCACCGCCGCCCGTCCGGTGCGGCGCGTCTCCATTCTACGAGGACCAGTCTATGAGCTTGTGGGCGACGAAGTCCGTCGCGGCGCTGCGCGCCGAGGCGGACGCGACCGGCGAACGGTCCCTCAAACGCACCCTCGGGGCGTTGAACCTGACCATGCTGGGCATCGGCGCGATCATCGGCGCGGGCATCTTCGTGCTGACCGGGCTGGCCGCCGCCCTGCACGCGGGGCCGGCCGTGCCGCTCTCGTTCGTCGTGGCCGCGATCGCCTGCGGCCTCGCCGGCCTGTGCTACGCCGAGATGGCCAGCGCGGTGCCGGTGGCGGGGAGCGCCTACACCTACTCCTACGCCACGATGGGCGAGTTCATCGCCTGGATCATCGGCTGGGACCTGGTGCTCGAGTACGCCATGGGCGCCGCCACCGTCGGCGTGGGTTGGTCCGGGTACTTCGTGAGCCTGCTCGACAACTTCGGGATTCACCTGCCGGCGGCGCTCACGTCGGCCCCGCTCCGCTTCTGCACGGCCGCGGACGTCAGCAACGCGGTGACGGCCTGCGTCCATTCCGGCTGGAACCCCACGGGCTCCCTCGTGAACCTGCCGGCCATGCTGATCGTGCTGCTGGCGACGACCGTGCTCGTGATCGGTATCGAGGAGTCGGCCAAGGTCAACAACCTGATCGTGATCCTCAAGATCGCGGTCGTCCTCCTGTTCATCCTGTTCGGGTTCCGCTATGTCAACCCCGACAACTGGCATCCGTTCATTCCGCCCAACACCGGCACCTTCGGCGAGTTCGGCTGGAGCGGCGTCTTCCGCGGGGCCGGCCTGATCTTCTTCGCCTACATCGGCTTCGACGCCGTGAGCACGGCGGCGCAGGAGGCGCGCAATCCGCAGAAGGACATGCCGATCGGCATCCTCGGCTCGCTCCTCATCTGCACCATCCTCTACGTCATCGTCTCGCTGACGCTGACGGGCCTGGTGCGGTACGACCGCCTCAACGTGGCGCACCCGGTGGCCTTCGCGGTCGAGCAGATCCAGGGGCTCGCCTGGCTCCGCCCCCTCATCAACGTCGGCGCGGTGCTCGGCCTCGGCTCGGTCGTGCTGGTCATGCTGCTCGGGCAGAGCCGGGTCTTCTACTCGATGTCGCGTGACGGGCTCATCGGGCCCTGGGCCGGCAAGGTCCACCCCCGGTTCCGGACGCCGTACCTCTCCACGATCTACGTCGGCATCATCGTCGCGATCATCACGGGCACCTTCCCGATCCAGATCCTCGGCGAGCTGGTCAACATCGGCACCCTGCTGGCCTTCGTGCTGGTGTGCGCGGGCGTCATGATCCTCCGGAAGACGCGGCCCGACCTCGAGCGGCCCTTCCGGACGCCGCTGGTGCCGATCGTGCCGATCCTCGGCATGCTGGCCTGCTTCGGCCTCATGGCCACCCTGCCGGCGGACACCTGGCTCCGGCTCTTCGTCTGGCTGCTGATCGGCTTCGTCATCTACTTCGGCTACGGTCGCAAACACAGCGTGCTGCAGAAGGAGCGTGGCGGCGTATGAGTCTTTTCCTGCGGAAGGACATCTCGGCGCTTCAGGCCGAGGTCGGCTCGGACCAGAGCCTCAAGCGGGCCCTGGGCCCCGTCAACCTGGTGGCGCTCGGCATCGGCGCGATCATCGGCGCTGGCATCTTCGTGCTCACGGGACAGGCGGCCGCCAACTACGCCGGCCCGGCGATCGTGTACTCGTTCATCCTCGCCGGCACCGCCTGCGCCCTGGCCGGCCTGTGCTATGCCGAGTTCTCCGCGATGATCCCCATCGCCGGCTCGGCCTACACCTACGGCTACGCCACGCTCGGCGAGCTGCTGGCGTGGATCATCGGGTGGGATCTGATCCTCGAGTACCTGTTCGCCGCGTCGACGGTGGCGGTCGGCTGGTCGGGGTACGTGGTGTCGTTCCTCAAGGATCTCGGGATCGTCATCCCGCCGCAGTACACGTCCGCGCCGTACACGCACACGGCCCCGCCGGACGCGGGTCTCAACGTCTGGCGGCTGTTCACCGAGGGCTGGTCCAGCACGGGGGCGGTGCTCAACGTGCCGGCGATGGTCATCGTGGCGCTCATCACGATCCTGCTGATCATCGGCATCTCGGAATCGGCCGGCTTCAACAATGTCGTCGTCGTCATCAAGCTCACCGTCGTCTTCCTGTTCATCGGCTTCGGGCTGGCGTACATCAACCGCGGGAACTGGGAGCCGTTCATTCCGCCGGCCGCGGGCCCGGGCAAGTACGGCTGGGACGGGGTGGTCCGGGGAGCAGGGGTGATCTTCTTCGCGTACATCGGATTCGACGCGGTCTCCACGGCCGCGCAGGAGACCCGCAATCCGCAGCGCGACATGCCGATCGGGATCCTCGGCTCGCTCGCCATCTGCACGGTGCTGTACATCGCCGTGGCGCTGGTGCTGACGGGCATCGTGAACTACACCCAGCTCAACGTGCCCGATCCGATCGCGGTCGGCATCAACGCGGCCGGCGCGGGCCTGGCCTGGCTCCGGCCGGTCGTGAAGATCGGCGCCATCGCGGGCCGGAGCTCGGTGATCCTGGTGATGTTGCTGGGCCAGCCGCGCATCTTCTACACCATGTCCAAGGACGGCCTGCTGCCGCCGATCTTCAGCAAGGTCCACCCGAAGTTCCGCACCCCCTACGTCGCCAGCCTGCTCACCGGCGTCGCGGCAATGATCTTCGCCGGGCTGCTCCCGATCGGGCTCCTGGGCGAGCTGGTCTCGATCGGGACGCTGCTGGCATTCGCCATCGTCTGCGCGGGGGTGCTGGTACTTCGCTACACCGAGCCCGACCGGCCGCGCCCTTTCCGCACCCCGCTGGTGCCGTTCGTGCCGGCGCTCGGCATCCTGGCCTGCTTCTATCTCATGTGGGGCCTGCCGGTAGATACCTGGGCCCGGCTCATCATCTGGATGGCGCTGGGGCTGGCGATCTACTTCCTCTACGGACGGCGGCACTCCAAGGTGCAGGCGGCGGCGCGGCGCTAGCCGGTCGCGAACTTCAAGGCTTACCACGGTGAGCGCACTGAAGGGGGCATGTCCGGACGAATGCCCCCTTCACCGCGCTCCGGGCACGAGGAGTCGTCGGCCACTTTGGCCCACCGCTCCCCGCAGGACTCACCGACCGCCCGACCGCCCGACCGTCCGACCGCCTGCCCGCCCGCCTTCCCGCCCGCCCCCTATTATGTTATCCCCCATGCCCTTCACCCTCGCCTCTGAGCGGGCCGCCGCGGCGCGGTCCCTGGCCGCGGCGCTCGTGCCGGGCCAGCGAGTGTGCCTGACCACCCACGTCAATCCCGACGGCGACGGCCTCGGCAGCGAGGCCGGCCTGGCCCACCTGCTCCGGGACCGGGGCATCGACGCGATCATCACCAATCCCACCCCCACCCCGTCGCGGTTCGCGTTCCTGTTCGAGGACATGCCGGGCGTGGACCGCACCGCCGAGGGGGTCCGCGAGCTGCGGCGTGCCGACGTCATCGTGGTGCTCGACATCTCCGATCTCGGTCGCCTGGGGAACCTCGGCGAGACCGTTCGCACCCGGGGCGTGCCGGTGGCCTGTGTGGACCACCACGTGAGCGAGGGCGTGCTGCCCGACGGACCGCGCTACCTGGACGCCGGAGCCGCGGCCACCGGCGAGCTCGTCTTCGAGATCGCCGTCGCCAACGGCTGGACCCTGACCGAGGAGGCCGCGCGCGGGCTGTACGTCGCGATCCTCACGGACACCGGAGGGTTCCGGTTCAGCAACACGCGCCCCCGCACCCTGCGGGTCGCGGCCGAGCTGCTCGAGGTCGGGGTGGACCCGGAGGAGATCTATCTCGAGGTGTACGCCCGCGCGCCCGAGGGCCGCCCGCGGCTCTTCGCCGAGGCGCTGCAGACGCTCGTGGTCGAGCCCGAGCACGGGCTCGCGTGGGTGACCGTGCCGCCCGGCGCAATCGAGCGGCTCGGCGTGTCGTCGGACGACCTCGAAGGCGTGGTGGAATTTCCGCGCTCCATCGAGGGCGTGCGCATGGCGCTCCTCTTCCGCGAGGTGAGTCAGGGGCGGGTGAAGGTCTCGCTTCGCTCGATCGGCGACGTGGACGTCGCGGCCTTCGCCAAGCCGTTTGGTGGCGGCGGGCACACCAAGGCCGCGGGGCTCGCGCTGCCCGGCTCGCTCGCCGAGGTGCAGTCACTCGTGCTGACGGCGGCCCGGAGATACCTCGCCGACGGCGGTCGGCGCAGCGCCTGACGGCCGTTGACCGAGCCCCCGCAGGGCCTATATTGCCGAGTAACTCAGTAGGAATTACATCGGAGCGCATGGACACCATCGATCGGATCGAGAAGACGCTCGACACGCTGCGTCCCTACATCGCGTCGCACCGGGGCCAGGTGGAGGTCGTGGACTTCGACGAGCGCGAGGGCGTGCTGCTCGTGCGCCTCGGCGGCACCTGCCACGGCTGCGCGGCTTCGACCATCACCCTCAAGCAGGGGATCGAGAGCCGGCTCCGCGAAGCGGTGCCCGAGGTGAAGCACGTGGAGGCCGTATAGTGGCGGTGTCGCTCGAGGCGCGCGTGGTCGAGGCCCTGTCGGCGATCCGCAACCCGCGGCTGGAGAACGACCTCCTGTCGGCGGGGATGATCCGCGATCTGGCGGTCACCGAGTCCGGCGGCGTGAGCTTCACCTTCCTGCTCGCGGCCGAGGATCCCGCCACGCTGGTGCGCCAGGCCCGGGCGGCGGTACAGGCGGTGGAAGGCGTGCGCCGCGACGAGATCAAGATCACCGTCACCAACCCCGCCGGACCCGCCCGCACGACCCACCAGCCGCCTTCGGCCCCGGCGTCGCCGCCCCCGGTCGCGGCGCCGACGCCCACCGAGCAGCCGAACCTGGGCCGTATCATCGCGGTTTCGTCCGGCAAGGGCGGCGTGGGGAAGTCCACCGTCACCGCCAACGTGGCGGTGGCGCTGGCGCAGGACGGGGCCCGGGTCGGCGTCATGGACGCCGACATCTACGGGCCCAACATCCCGCGCATGTTCGGGGTGTTCGAGAAGCCGCCGGTTCTGCACGGAAAGATCCAGCCGCTCGAGGCGCACGGCGTCAAGCTCATGTCGCTCGGCTTCCTGGTCGAGCGGGACGCGCCCGCCATCTGGCGCGGGCCGATCATCATGAAGATCGTCACCCAGTTCCTGAAGGACGTGGACTGGGGCGAGCTCGACTACTTCCTGGTCGACCTTCCCCCCGGCACCGGTGACGCGCAGCTCTCCCTGGTGCAGGCCACCCAGGTGTCGGGAGCGATCATCGTCACCACCCCCCAGGAGATGGCGGTGGGCGACGCGCTCCGCGGCGCCAAGATGTTCGAGCGCGTCGGGGTGCCGGTGATCGGCGTGGTCGAGAACATGAGCGCGTTCGTGGACCCCGAGACCGGCCACCGGCTCGAGCTGTTCTCCTCGGGCGGCGGGCAGCGCCTGGCCGAGGAGATCGGCGTGCCGCTGCTCGGCAGCGTGCCGCTCCAGCCGCGCATGGCCGAGCTGGCGGACGCGGGCCAGCCGATTCTCGTGGCCAGCCCCGACAGCCCCGCCGCCACGAGCCTCCGTGACATCGCCGGGCAGCTCCGCCTCAAGACGGCCGGCCGGAGCGCGGCCCTGCCCATTCTTCGGAACTGAGCGCTGCCGTCTCCGAATGCGAGCCGCCCTGAGCGGAGCGGAGGGGGCATGATTCCGGTCATGCCCCCTTTCGCTGGGCCCAAGGTGGCTCCCATGCGGCCGCGCACGCGCCGCCGCAGTCGATGAGCGACGGCACCCGCCCCGACGTCCCGCCAGCCGGCCTGTATGCCGAGCAGCCGGACGCCGCGCCGACGCTCGCGCCGCCGATCGGGACCGGCATCCTCGACGGCCCCCTCCGTCCCGCCATCCTCCGCCTGGCCCTGCCGGCCGTCGGCACCACCCTGTTCCAGGTGCTCTTCAACGTCACCGACACGTTCTGGGTCGGCCGCACGCTCGGCCCGGACGCGCTCGCCGCAGTCTCCCTCGCGAGTTACACGGTGTGGGTCATCGTTTCGATCGGTGAGCTGGTCGGCGTCGGCCTCACGGCCGTGGCCGCACGCCGGCACGGGGAGGGGGACCCGCTCAGCGCCGCCCGCGCCGCCGGCACCGCCCTGGTCATGGCGCTCGTGATGGGCGCGGCGATCGCGGTGGGTGGCGTCCTGAGCCTCCCGGCGATCTTCCGCCTGATGCACGCGGAGGGCGTGGTGGCGGAGCTCGCGCGCCAGTTCCTCGTCATCCAGCTGCTCGGGGCGGTGCTGATCTACGGGTACTTCGTCGTCACCGCCGCCTTTCGAAGCGCGGGGGATACCCGGACGCCGTTCGTCATTCTGGGGGCCTCGGTACTCCTCAACCTGGTGCTCGATCCGGTCATGATCCTCGGGCTGGGCCCGGTGCCGGCCCTCGGCGTCTACGGCGCCGCCTTGGCGACGGTGCTCACGCGCGGCCTGGGCTTCCTCGTCGGGATCGTGCTGCTGTACCGCCGGGGCGGGATCCGGCTCGGATTGAGCCTGCCCGTCGCCCGCACGATCGCCCGGATCGGCCTGCCCACGATGCTCACCGGCGTCCTGTTCAGCGTGATCTACATGCTGCTCGTGCGTGTCGTCGGCCAATTCGGCACGCCGGCCATCGCCGCCCTGGGCGTGGGCCACAAGATCGAGGGGATCAGCTACATGATCTGCGTGGGCTTCGGCCTGGCCGCCGAGACGCTCGTTGGGCAAAACCTCGGCGCGGGCCAACCTGTCCGGGCCAGGCGGGCGGGGTGGCTCACGGCGCGCCTGGCCGCGGTGCCGGCCTGCGCGCTCGCGGTGGTCTTCCTGCTTGCGCCGGCGGCACTCGTGGGCGTCTTCACGGACGATGCGGCGGTGATTCGGGACGGCACGGCCTATCTCCGGGCGGCCGCGGTGGCTCAGCTGGCGGCGGCGTTCGAGAACGTGCTCGAGGGCGGCCTGACCGGGGCGGGCTACACCTTCTACACGATGCTGGCGGTCGTTGGAATCAGCGCGCTCCGCATTCCGCTGGCCGGACTCGTGGCGGGCCCGTTCGGCCTGGACGGCATCTGGTGGATGCTCGCGCTCACGGCCATGGGCCGGGCGGCGGCGATGACCGGACTCTGGCACTGGGGCGGGTGGGAGAGGGCGCGGGCGTGACGGCGTTACCTTGGAGGATGCCCCTCGTCACGCTGCTGACCGACTTCGGCAGCTCCGATTCGTACGTCGCCGAGATGAAAGGCGTCCTGCTGGGCCTCTGCCCGGTGGCGGTGCTGGTCGACGTCACGCATGCCGTCCCCCCCGGCGATATCCGGGCGGGAGCGTACCT
>DASSYY010000308.1:0-5149 GCA_035703025.1 Gemmatimonadales bacterium
GAGCGGATGGCGTTGACCCTCACCTGCGGGCTGGGATCGTCGGCGGCGCGCAGCAGGAGATCGGCCACGGCCGACGGTACCAGCCCCGCCGCCTCGGCGTATGCCCGGGTCAGCGTCCGCGCGGCGAGCGAGCGGATGTAGGCCTCCTGGTCCCGGAGCACCAGCAGCATCCGGTTCCCGGCCGGGGGCGCCCGGAGCCGGCCGAGCGAGTACACGGCGCGGAGCCGCGGGCCCGAGCTGCTGTCGTCCATGAACGGGAGCAGGTTGGTCACCGGCGCCTCGTCGCCCAGCCGCCAGGCATCGGCCAGGACCTGGTTGAACGCGGCGGTCCGATCCTCCTGCGACAGCGCGACCCGCCCGCCGAGGACCCCGCCGAAGAAGTCGCCGCTCCGGCGCCCGCCGATCTTGGCCAGGGCCCCGACCGCCTCGACGGCAGTGGGGGCGTCGAGGGCAGGCAGGCCGGTCAGGCGATCGATGAGCGGCTGGACGGCCGCGCTGTCACGGAGCAGTCCGAGGGCGAAGGCGGTGGCGACCCGGACGGTCGAATCGGGGTCGGACAGGAGCGGCAGGAGCAGCGCGGTCGCTCGATGGTCGCCGATGCGACCCGCCGCGAGGGCGGCCACCCGGCGGACGAGGGAGTCGGGTGCCACGAGGGCGCGCTCGAACAGGTCGCTCTTGAACTCGCGCGCATCCTCGGCCGCCAGCACCGGCGCGAGCTGCTCGACGACGGACTGCTCCTGGGCGGCGAGCCGGGGCGCGACAGGTCCGAGCGTCGCCAGCAGCAGCGGCAGACCCCAGACGCACAGGGGCCACAGAGCCAACTCGGTCAGGGTGGTTCGATGGCGTCCGCGGTCAGTCACTTGCCCTCTGTGTCTCCGTGGTGAACCCGAGCCTGACCGGATCGGAAACCGGCACCAGCAGCCGCGCGACCTCGGCCGGCAGTCGACGCAGCGCCATCGTGGCGTCGAGCGCCAGCAGCGCGACCATGGCCGTCGCCAGCAGGCGCCCGTCGTCGGCGTGCTCGACCGCGTAGCCGAACTCGACCCGCCGGGACTCGAGCGCGCGGACCCAGCATCTGATCCGGAGCCGGTCGTCGAACCGGGCCGGCTGGCGGTAGCGCACCGAGACCTCGCTCACGGCCAGCCGGAGCCCGGCGGCCTCGAGCTCGCGATAGCTGGCCCCGCAGTGGCGGAGATGCTCCGTGCGCGCGACGTCGAGCCAGACCAGGTAGCGGGCGTGGTACGCCACCCCCATCTGGTCGGTCTCGGAATAGTTCACGCGAACCAGGGTTTCGGTGACGGTCGGAGCCGTCATGCCGGCCTCTCGGGGTTGGTGACGCTCGGCGGGGCGATGCCGTGACACCGGCGCCGCGGTTGCCTCACCGGACGGGGCGGTCCATCTTTGGCGCCGTGCTGGGCCACACGCTCGTCATCGTGTCCGATGCCCACCTGGGCGTAGCGCCTCCTGCGATCGAGGAGACGCTGCTGTCGTTTCTGGAGGCGGTGCCCGGCCTGGGCGACTGCCTGCTGGTCAACGGCGACCTGTTCGACTTCTGGTTCTCCTACGCCCGGGTCATCCCCCGCCGCGGCTTCCACGTCGCGGCGGCGCTGGCCCGGCTCCGCCGCCGGGTGCCGATCGTGATGGTGGGAGGGAACCACGACCGCTGGGGCGGTGACTTCTGGGAGCGGGACGTGGGGGTGCAGTTCGATCCCCATCGGCTGACGTTCGACCTCGGGGCCCGGCGGGTCGCTGCCATCCACGGCGACGGATTGACCGAGCCCAGGATGCGCGCCACGCTGCTCCACCGGGCGATCAACCATCCCATCACGGCCGCGGTCTACCGCGCAATCCATCCCGAGATCGGGCTCCGAATCGTCGATTTTCTGAGCCCGCACCTGGGCGACCACACGCCCACCCCGGCCCGCCTGGGGGTGGCGGCGGCGCGCCAGGCGGAGTGGGCCGCGCGCCTGCTGGCGGCCGAGCCGGAGATCGGCCTGCTGGTGATGGGTCACACCCACCTGCCGGCGCTCAGCTCGCCGCTTCCGGGCCGGCAGTACCTCAATCCCGGAGCCTGGTTCGACGGGTTCCGCTACGCTGTCGCCACCGAGACCGGCGCCGAGCTCCGGAGGTTCAGCTCAGCGGAACCACTTCCGCCCGCCCCATCCGCTCCCCAATGAAGCGCGCCCCGACCTGACGGAAGCGCACCTCGTCGTCGCTCACGGCGAAGCGGTGGACGGCCGTTCCGTCGGCCGGCGCCGCGAGTGACGCCGTCTGGAGCGCCTGCTCCACCGCCGCCGCCGTCTCCTCGCCGCTGTCGATCAGCCGCACGTCCGACCCCATGACGCGCTGCAGCAAGGGCTTGAGCAGTGGATAGTGGGTGCACCCCAGCACCAGCGTGTCCACCCTCGCCTGCCGCAGCGGTTCCAGGTACTCCCGGGCGATAAGCTCCGCCGCGGGATGCTCGAACCAGCCCTCCTCCACCAGCGGCACGAAGAGCGGACAGGCCTTCTGCTCCACGTGCGCGCCCGGACGCGCCCGCTGGATGGCGCGGGCGTAGGCGTTACTCGCGATGGTGCCGGCCGTGCCGATGACCCCGATCGGGCCGGCCCTGGAGGCCGCCGCCGCGGCGCGGGCTCCGGGCTCGATCACGCCGATCACCGGGACGGGCGATTGCTTCTGCAGCGTCTCGAGCGCGTGTGCGGTGCTGGTGTTGCAGGCGATTACGACCGCCTTGACCCCCTGCTTGAGCAGCCAGTCGAGGATCTCGAGGCTGTACCGGGTGACCGTCTCAGGCGACTTGGGGCCGTACGGGACGCGCGCGGTGTCCCCGAAGTAGACCGTGGACTCGTGCGGCAGGCGCTCGTACACGGCCCGGACCACGGTCAGGCCCCCGATGCCGGAGTCGAAGATGCCGATCGGCGAGGCGTTCATCGGAGGCGGAAGGGGATGGACAGGCTGGCGCCGACCCCGCCGGGGACCGCCTGCATCCGGAGATCGGGCGGGAAGTCGGTGAGGTGGCCCGAGACGTAGGCCTCGAGCCCGGCCAAGAGGTGATTGAAAGCCAGCAGCACCAGCCAGTCCTCGTGCTCGCGCCGCTTGTCCTCCGCGCGGACGGAGTTGGTGCGCCTGAGGTAGGCGAGCTCATGCCGGGTCTTGAGACTCATGGCGAGCGTGGTGCCCTCCCAGGCGATGAAGATCCCCGCGGTCAGTTTCCGGCCGACCTTCGCCTGGCCCCAGCCCGGCAGCAGGAAGGAGCGCCAGGAGGCGTTCATGGGGCTGGTGCGGAGCGCGAGCGAATCGAGCGGGGTGCGCACCGTGTCGGCGGCCGTGGCGGCCGCGGTGTCGGGGACGGCGACGGCGGCCGAGTCCTGCGCGGCGGCGGCGCCGGGGCGGACCAGGAGGAGCGCGAGGCCGATCCCGAGCAGGGCGGCAAGCCGGATCAGGGAGAGGTGGCGGGAGCGTGTGGGAATCGAACCCACCGGAGCCACCGAAGGCGTCTCCGTCGCGGTTTTGAAGACCGGCCAGACCACCAGGCCCGATCCGCTCCCGTCAGTCGATGGCGGCAGGCTGGCGACTCCCCGGCCCCTGCCGCTCAGCGCACCGTGTCCCGGAACCTGGCAAGCTGAGTCCTGGTGGATGGGTGGCACGACGTCCTGCGATCGGCGGGAAATATAGATCGTTCGGGATCGCGGCGAGCGCCGCCGGTCAGGGCGCGGCGATCGCCTCGATCTCGACCCGGGCACCGCGCGGCAGCGCCGCGACGGCCACCGTGGACCTGGCCGGCCGGTGGTCGCCGAAGGCCTGGGCGTACACCGTGTTCATCGCAGCGAAATCCGCCATGTCCACCAGGAACACCGTGGTCTTCACCACGTTGGCCAGGTCGAGGCCGCCGGCCTGCAGGATGGCCCGGATGTTCTGCAGCACGCGCTCGGTCTGCTCGCTGATCCCGCCGTCCACCAGCTCACCGGTCGAGGGATCGAAGCCGACCTGCCCGGCCGTGAACAGCAGGCCGCCCGCGCGGGTGGCCTGGCTGTAGGGGCCGATCGCGCGAGGAGCCTTGGGGGTGGCGACGAAGTCGATCGGCATCAGAACAGGCCCTCGATGGTGCCGTCGGGGTGGACCCGGATCGCCTCGGCGGACGGCGTCTTGCTGAGGCCGGGCATCGTCATGATCTCGCCCGCGAGCGCCACGACGAAGCCGGCGCCGGCGGACGGTGTGACGTCGCGGACGGTGAGCCGGAACCCGGTCGGACGGCCGAGCTTGGTGGCGTCGTCGCTGAAGCTGTACTGGGTCTTCGCCATGCAGACGGGCGTGGCGCCGAGCCCCATCGCCTCGCACTGGGCGATGTTCTTCTCCGCCGCGGCACTGTAGTCGACGCCATCGGCGCCGTAGATCTCGCGCGCGATGGTCTCGATCTTGGCCTTGATCGGCTGGGCGGTGTCGTAGATGGGCTTGAAGGCGGCCTTCTTCTCGTCGAGCACGGCCAGCACTTCCTTGGCGACGGCTTCGCCCCCTTCCCCGCCCTTGGCCCACACGTCGCTGAGCGCGGCCCGCGCCCCCCAGCCCTTGGCGGCCTGGAGCACGGCGTCGATTTCCTCCTGGGTGTCGGAGGTGAACCGGTTGAGGGCGACGACGACCGGAACCCCGAACTTCTGCACGTTCTTGACGTGCGCCTCGAGGTTGACCATGCCGCGCTTGAGCGCGGCCACGTCCGCCTTGCCGAGCGCGTCCTTCTTGACGCCGCCGTGCATCTTGAGCGCGCGGATGGTGGCCACCACCACCGCGGCCTCCGGCTTGAGCCCGCCGAAGCGGCACTTGATGTCGAAGAACTTCTCCGCGCCGAGATCCGCACCGAAGCCGGCCTCGGTGAGCACGATCTCCCCGAGCGCGAGCCCGAGCTTGGTGGCGACCAGTGAATTGCAGCCGTGGGCGATGTTGCCGAAGGGCCCGGCGTGGACCAGGGCCGGCCCGCCCTCGAGCGTCTGCACCAGGTTGGGGAGAATGGCGTCCTTGAGGAGCAGCGTCATCGCCCCGGCGGCCTTGAGCTCGCCGGCCGTGACCGGCTTCCGGTCCCGGGTGAAGCCGACGATGATCCGGCGGATCCGGGCCTCGAGGTCGGCCAGGTCGTTCGCCAAGGCCAGAATGGCCA
>DASSYY010000309.1:0-4974 GCA_035703025.1 Gemmatimonadales bacterium
GATGAACTGAAACCCACCCGCCAGGCGCTCGATCTTCGCTCCCCGAGGCACGATGCCGTCGAGTCCCGGGTCGAGCCGGACGACTTTTCCGGTCGTGGGCTGACCGGCGCCGACCGCGCCCTTGGGGTAGAAGTCCAGCGTCGCCGACCGGACCCAGATGAAATTGACCGGTGGATTCGAGATCGGCCCGTTGATGCCGAACACGGCGAGCTGGATCCGCTGCCCGGGACGCGCGTCGCGCGTGAGCACGACCCGGTTCGGCGCGTTGAACCCCTTCACCAGCTGGCCGCCGGTCTGCCCCAGCACCAGCGGCAGCTGGCCGTCGACCCACACCTCGGCGTAATCGTCCACCACCAGCTCGAAGACCACCGTCGAGCCGCTCACGTCGAACCCGCCAACCTTCGCGGGCAGCGTGATCGCGGTGCGGTACCAGTTGAACGCCAGTCGGCCGTTGCCGCGACGGGTCTCGAGTCCCTCGGGCGCGATAGTCTCCCAGGCCGAGTCGTCGAAGTCCGCGGGGCCGGCGTGCGGAGTGATGTCGTTGGTGCGGTTGGGCGGTCCGGACGGGCGGAGGTCGGGCCCGGGGGCGCGGTGGTCCACCTCGACGATGCGCGCGTCGCTGTAGCGCCACTGCGCGCCGACGAGCGCCGCGCCCTCGGTGGTCCGGAGGTCGACCACCGCGGACGGCAGCACCACCGGCAGGTCGACGGTAGCCTGCGCCGCGCCCGCGCGAGGCCCGGCGAGCGCGGCGAAGGTCAGCGCGGCAGCGGCGCCCAGCGGTGCGAGCGCGGCGCGGCTCACATGGCCCCCGATGCGGTCTCGCGGGCGGCCTGGCGCACCTTCACCACGTAGTACAGCAGCGGTCCCTGCACGGTCTTGAACCAGTGCGGGGTGCCGTTGGGGATCACGACGACGTCGCCAACCTTGAGCTCGCGAGTCTCGCCGCCCTCGATCGCGGTGCCGCGCAGCTCCTCGGGTCCGGTTTGCCTCACGCCGACGGCGGAGCCGCCGGTGACGAGCGTCGCCGATCCCTGGAGGATGTAGGCGATGTCGGTATCGCGGGTGTGGATCTCCGCCATGCCGGGGCCTTCGCGCCGGCTCGCGTGGATCTTGTAGTCGCCCACCTCGATCATCGGCACGCCCTTGGCGAAGGCGGCCTGGACCCTGTCGGCGGACAGGTAGGTCACGGCGGCATCGCTCGCCTGCGCGGTCGACTGCGCCTGCGCGGCGGCGACGGGCAGGGCGGCCAGGGCGGCCGCCGCGAGCCAGCGGTGGAATCGCATCGGATGGCTCCTCACTTGGACGCGCTGGTCTTGCCGCCGAGGGCGCCGGCACCTGCGATGGCGATCGCCGCGTCGCGCGCCGCGCTCGAGGCGCCGCTCACGCCGATAGCCCCGACGACCTGCCCGTTCACCACGATCGGCTCGCCCCCGTTGAGCGGCGCGGACCAGGCATTGAGCAGCGGCGTCCGCCCCCCGACGATGGCATCCTCGAGAATCTTGGTCGGCTTCTGGAACAGCGCGGCCGTGCGGGCCTTCTCGGTCGAGATCGTCGCGCCCATCGGGAAGGTGGGCTGCATCCGCTCGAGGTACATCAGGTTGCCGCCGTCGTCGACGATCGCGATGGAGGCACCCTCGTTGCCGTTCTTCGCCTCGGCCACGGCGGCCGCGGCCACGGCCTTGGCGCCCTCGAGCGTGAGCGTGGTCTTGGTGCCGGTGGCCTGGGCGTGCGCTCGGCCGGCGACGACCAGCAGCGCCGCGAGGGCCAGGGCGGTGGGGGAGAGTCTCATGGGTTCGGCTCCTCAGCAGGGGGATGGTTGCGCGGTGACGGGGCGATAATGTCGGCAGGCGGGGAATGGTTCCCGGGCGGGACGGACCTTGAGGAGCGGAAGCGGCCGGGGAACCGGCCGGCCACCGCCTCCATTACAGCCGCAGTCGCGCGCCCCACTCCGAGGCGCGGTCCCCCTGCCGTGGAGGTCGCATGTCCCCAACCCGACTGCTCGCCGCCGGCGCTGCGCTGGCCCTGGCGCTCCCATCCCTCGCGATGGCCCAGGATCCCGTCCCCCGCTACCCCGACAACTACAAGGTCCTGAACGAGAACGACCGCGTGCGGGTGCTCGACTTCACGCTGCGGAAGGGTGACACCGAGGAGTTCCACATGCACCCCGCCCACGTGCTCTACGTGCTCGCTCCGTTCAAGATCATGTTCAAGCTGCCCGGCGGTCGGACGGCGGTCCGCGAGGCCAAGGCGGGCGACGTGCTGTTCAGCGAGGCCGTGACGCACTCGCCGACCAACATCGGCGAGACCGACGCCCACGGCATCCTGATCGAACTCAAGGGGCAGGCCGCCGCGCCTGCGGCCTCGTCCGCGGGCGCCACGCTGGGTCAGGTGCTCACGGCGGTCACGTTCGTCGAGGGTCGCCCGGGCGCCGGCGACGAGGTCAAGCGGGAACTGCTCTCGCTCACGGCTCCCACCCGCGCCGAGCCGGGCGCGATTGCCTACGATCTCTATCAGTCGGTGGACCGGCCGGGACGGTTCATGCGGATCGAGGTCTGGCGGGACGCGGCGGCGCTGGAGGCGCACAAGCTGACGCCGCACCTCAAGGCATCGTTCGAGCGGAGGAAGAACGCGGGCTGGATGACGGAGATCACCCGCTGGGAGCGGGTGCCGGAGGAAGCGGGGGAGGAGCGGGCGGCGCTGGCCCGCTAGGCCTACTCGGTGCCCGCCAGGTTGTAGAGCGCGCGCCAGGCGCGGAACACCTCGCGGTAATCCTGGTGGACGAACTCCACCGTCCGTCCTGCCGTCCGGACCGATCCGGGGACCAGCTCGGCCATGTCGGCCATCTGGGTGACCGCGAAGTCCACCTCGAGCCGGATCGGTGACGGGAGGCGAAGCGGCGCGTGTGTCCGACGGAGCGCCGCGCTCGTGCCCTCGCGGATAAGCCGGCACGCCGTCGAGGGCGACACGCTCCGCGCGGCGAACCGGCCGACCGCGTGCTTGACGATCACCGTCTCCACCGCTGGGCCTAGCAGCTCGCGGGCCTCCGCGGCGAGCGCCTGGTCGCCGCTCACGAGCGCGACGGGAACGTCGAACGTGCCGGCGAGCGCGGCGTTGATCGCGAGTTCGCCCACCGGCCGGCCGTTGAGACGGGCCTCGTGGACCCGGTCGGTGTAGGTGTGGTCGATGATGGCGTGGGCGACCCCGGCCCGGGCGTGATAGCCGATGCAGAGGGCGGCGTCGAAGCCCAGATCCACGCCTTCCATCATCGAGCGGGCCTTGGGCCCGCCGCTCAGCAGCTCCGCCGAGGGGTGCAGCTCCTCGGCGAGCAGGTTCAGCATGAGCCAGTGGCTGTCGTTCACCAGGACGTAGTCGGCACCCGCGGCGAGGGCACCCTCGATGGCGGCATTGGCCTCGGCCGTCATCAACCGGCGGAACCGGTTATACTCACCGGCATGCCGGGGATCGACCGGATCGGTCTGATCCTCGTGGACGACGCCGGCCACGCCTTCCATATCGACGGAGATGTAGACCCGCATGGCTGCTCCCGGGGCTGGGGGTCGGGTCCAGAGGACCGGAGAACGAGTGATGCGTACGCGTGCGTGGGGACTGATCGGCGCGGTGGTCGTGACCGCCTGCGCCCCGCGGGGCGAGGAGCGGCCCCGCACCCTGCTCGAGCAGGGACGGCTGTACACGACCTGGCTCTACGGCAACCAGTACCAGAAGCTGTGGGACAGGTTCACGCCCGAGATGCAGCAGACATTCGGCAGCGTGGCCGATCTCGCGAGCTTCGCCGGGCGCGCCGTCACCCGGCTCGGCCCTGAGCGTCGGGCCATCGACGAGCGGGTGGACGATGCCGCTCCGTTCCGGATCTACCAGCGCACCGCCTCGTTCGACACGTCACGCCGGCCGATGCTGATCGAGTGGAGCCTGGCCCGCGACGGCGCCGTGACCGGCCTGGTCGTGCGGCCGAAGCCGGAGGACTAGTACACCCGCCCGCCGAGCGGCACGTCCCGCTCGGCGGCCAGCAGGATCACCTCGCCCTCCGCATCCGGCAGCCCCAGCACCAGCACCTCCGACGTGAAGCCGGCGATGTTGCGCGTTCCCAGGTTGACCGCCGCGATGACCAGCCGGCCCACGAGTTCCTCCGGAGCGTAGCGCGCGCGCAGCTGCGCGCTCGACGTCTTCTCCCCCAGCGGCCCGAAGTCGATCCACAGCTTGTACGCCGGCTTCCGCGCCCGCGCGTTGACCTCCGCCCGCAGCACCCGCCCCACCCGCAGGTCCAGCGTCTCGAACGCCTCGATCGGATTCACGGCGATCACACCTCGCGGAACGCGATGGATGGGCCGCGCGCGGCGGCGGTGGCGAAGCGGATGGAAATAAGGGGCGGACGGCGGAGAAGAAAAGGGCCTACGACGTCCGCCACGCTGGGCGCGCCCGCCGTTTGATTCCGGCGCTGCGTCCGGGATACTCTTCGCTAGGGCACGCAGTCAATCCGTACGTTCGTGCCCGGTGACCCTTCATACAACGGCGCAGGAGGGCTGCGCCTGGAGGTTGAAATGCTCGCACGGTGGCGTATGTGCTGCGGTCTCCTGCTCGGGATGATGGTCGTCCCGGCAGCGCTGGTGGCCCAGGTCGAATTCGGCGTCAAGGGTGGCGCGTCGTTCGGCAATATCTCGAACAAGGGTGTCTTGCCCGGGAATCTCAAGACGCGCACCGGCTTCGCGGCCGGCGTGTCACTGGGACTGGGGGCACAGGTCGTCGGCATCGGCGCCGAGGCGCTCTTCGCGCAGCGCGGCTTGAGCTCGGACGGCACCGGGGACACGAAGTTGGACTACCTCGACGTGCCCGTCTACCTGAAGGTGCAGGCGCCGACCCCGGGCATTTCTCCCTTCGGCTACGTCGGACCGCAGGTGTCGTTCGAGGTAAACTGCAAGAACGGCGACCTCGACTGCTCGGACAACGGCCGCTCGACCA
>DASSYY010000323.1:0-8717 GCA_035703025.1 Gemmatimonadales bacterium
GGGCCAGTTCTTCATCTACCAGGGCTTCAACGCCCGGCTCGGCTGGATGCACAGCTCCACCGGGGCGGACGCGATCGACGAGTACGCCGAAACCATGGTGCGGAAAGGCGGCCGCCTCTTCTATAGATATGGCCGCCAAGAGCGGTCAATGGTGGCGGGCCGGGTGACCGTCCCCTACCGGACCGCAACCGGCATGGTGAAGCGGACATTCACCGTCTATCGGACGCACCACGGCCCCATCGTCCGTGCCGCCGACGGCAAGTGGATCAGCGTCCGGCTCATGGAGAAGCCGGTCGAGGCGCTGAGCCAGTCGTTTCTCCGCACCAAGGCGCGGACGCTCGCCGAGTATCGCAGGACGATGGAGCTCCACGCCAACTCGTCGAACAACGACGTCTACGCCGACGCCGACGGTCACATCGCCTACTTCCATCCGCAGTTCGTGCCCCGGCGGGACGACCGGTTCGATTGGACCCGTCCGGTGGACGGGAGCGATCCCGCCACCGAGTGGCACGGGGTGCACGGGGTCGAGGACAGCCCGCACGTGATCGACCCGCCGAACGGCTGGATCCAGAACACCAACGACTGGCCGTACTCGGCCGCAGGCCCATACAGCCCGAAGGCGGCGGACTTCCCGAAGTACATGGACAATGCCGGCGAGAGCCCGCGCGGGCTGCATGCGATCCGGGTGCTGGAGGGGCGGAAGGACTTCACGCTCGAGCGGCTGCGCGACGCCGCGTTCGACAGCTACCTGACGGCCTTCGAGCGGCTCCTGCCGCCGCTCCTGGCGGCGTACGACTCGATGCCCGATCCGCCGTTGGGCGGCGACTCGGTCGAGGCGAAGCTCGCCGAGCCGATCGCGGTGCTGCGGGCGTGGGACTACCGGTGGTCGGCGGGCTCGGTGGCGACGTCGCTCGCGGTGTACTGGGGGGAGGCGCTCGCGCGGGTCGCGCGGAGCGGCGCCCAGGCGGCCGGCATGTCGACGTACGAGTACATGGCGACGCGGACGACCGCGGCGGAGCGGCTGGGGTCGCTCGCCGCCGCGGCCGGCCGGCTCACGCGCGACTTCGGCACCTGGCGGACGCCGTGGGGCGAGATCAACCGCTACCAGCGGCTCACCGGAGACATCGTGCAGCAGTTCGACGACGCGGGGCCCAGCGTGCCGGTGCCCTTCACCTCGTCGCGCTGGGGGTCGCTGGCGGCGTTCGAGGCGCGGACCTATCCGGGCACCCGGCGGATGTACGGGACGAGCGGGAACAGCTTCGTCGCGGTGGTGGAGTTCGGGAAGGACAGCGTGCGGGCGAAGGCCGTCACCGCCGGCGGAGAAAGCGGGGCCCCGGGCACCAGGCACTTCGGAGACCAGGCGGAGCGCTATGCGGAGGGCCGGCTCCGGGACGTCTACTTCTATCCGGCGCAGCTCGAGGGGCACACGGAGCGGAAGTACCGGCCCGGCGACTGATCAGAGGGCCGGAAACGCCTCCGCCACGCGACTGTCGGCGAGCGCCGTCCTGGCGCATTCCGCGCCCAGCCGCCGATAGCTCTCGAACTGGGCCTCGTCGAACCACTGGTCGCCGGTGGTCTGCTGGGGGAAGGCGTCGTTCTCGAGCGCGTACTGCCGCACTTCCGCCGGATCGTCCTTCAACAGCGAGGGCTTCACCCAGACGATCACGCCCTTCCGGGCGGCGGGGTCCGGCACGTCTCCCCAGCCGAGGTCCCTCAGGTGCTCGCGGTCGTACCGCACCTCGCCTACCACGAAATGCGCGGACGACAGCCGCTGGTCGCTCGGACGGATGAAGTCGTTGACGGACAGGGTGATCTCGGACCTGAAATCGATCCTGCAGCGGCGAATGGCATCCCCGATGTCCGCGAAGCACGGCCGCGGGTCCGCCCCGCAATCCACCAGGAAGATGGAACGGCAGCCGCGCTGGACGAGCGAGTAGAGGCCGGTGTTGTCGAAGTGCCCGCCATCGGTCAGATAGCAGTAGCTCGAGAGATCGTTCGTCTGGGAGAGAAACTCCCGCAGCATGTAGAACGGCCAGAGCCGGGGCCGCGGCACCCGCCAGCGCTCCTTGGCGGGGTTGGGCGCCCAGAAGCCCAGGCGCACGTTGAGCAGCGCCATCAGCATGGCGAGCGGCGCGCTGAGGGTCTTCGCGCCCATGTTCGGACTCGCCGCCGCGCCCGACACCGCGAGGGCCGCGCCCAGCGTCAGCCGACCGCCCATGTAGCCTCGGGTCGGGCGGTATCCCGTGCGGAGCGATCCGCAGTGCCGTGGGGAGAAGGTGAAGCCCGCGGCGGAACGCTGGGCGGTGGCGAGGTCGCGGGCGGCGACCAGGTTCAACGTCGCGTTGACCAGGTGGTACGGGCCCGGCCGCGCCCCGCTCACCAGGTCCGCGAGCTGGAGATCGTCGCCGTCCACCGACTCGGTGATTTCGGCGTTCAACCGCGCCTCGTTCGACGCGCCGAGATACGCGCGCACCAGCCTGGCGCGGTAGAACGTGTGCAGCGAGAGATAGTTCGGATCGGTCAGCCAGCCCAGTCCGATGACCGTGGCGAGCGCCACGCCGATGAAGGCGACGATCGCCTGGGGAAGGAAGACCTGCGGTTGGGACGGATCCAGGAACTGCTCGATGTACAGCGTTCCCAGGAGCACGTACACCAGGCTCAGCAGCCACATCGTGCGCAGATTGGTCTTCCGCGAGGCAATGGGGAGCAGCGCCAGGAGCGCGGCCGCGAACGTCATCCCTGCCAGGGCGGCGCGGGTGACGCGCTCGGTCCCGAAACCGGCCATGCTCGAGATCGTCCCCAGCGCCCATCCGATGCCTCCCAGCACGATGGGCGTCAGCACGACCACCAGCCCGGCCAGGAGGCCGGGCCGGGCCTTCGAGACGTTGCGCCGGCTCCGCTGCTCGACGAATCGCCGCAGCTTCGGGAGCAGCTCCAGCGCCAGCCAGGGGACGGCCACGAGCCCCAGGCCGAAGCCGGCGATGGCGGTCGCCCAGCGCCGTGTCGGCGGCAGGGGCAGGAGGTACGCCACGAGACCGAGCACGGCCGCGCCGAGGATGACGATCGCCCGGCTGCGGCCCGAGTGCTCGCCGGCGATGTACTCGTAGCAGGCGAAGACGGCGCAGATCCCCATCGCAACGAGGAGCGCCACATGCAGATTCGAGGCGACGCCCTGGTGCGGTCCGGCCAGGGTGCCGAGGAGGGCATGGGATCCCGTGGCCAGCGCGAGCAGCAGTACCACGATGACCAGCGGCGGCGTGACCATGAAGGCGAAGGAGGTCAGGCGTCCGGCCTTCCCGTTGCCTCCGGTATCGGAGCCGCCCGTCGGAGCGGCCTTGATCGCGGTGAAGACGGAGCCCGCCAGTGCCAGGATGACGGCGGCCCATCCCCCGGCCTTGCTCACGTAGGCGCCGACACCCGCCCGGCCCTGCGCGAAGGCGACCCCGACCAGCTCGTGCCCAAAGCCGCCGAACACCAGCACCACCCCGACGAAGACGAGGGCGCTCAGGATCACGGTCTGGAATCGTGTCAGCCGGTTGGTCAGCACCTCGCCCTGTGAGGCGGAGAGACTGCGAGGGGCCGCGGGACCGTCTCCCAGGCGAATCCGCCGAAATCCGAGGTAGGCCGTCCAGACGGTCAGAATCAGGGCCCCGCCCAGCAGCAGCGGCAGGAACCACGCGCTCCTCCGCATCTCCGCGAGGATCCCGGTGCCGCCGGCGAAGGCGACGTCATGTTTCGTGAGGGCGAGCATCACGACCACGGCGGCGAGCGCGACCGCGGCCAGCCGGAGATCCCCCGTGCCGGCCAGGGCCCAGAACAGGGTGACGAGGACCAGCCATGCGAGGAGGACGACCACGGGCACCAGCACCCGCGCAAGCCGCACCTTGAGGTCCCAGGGATGCGCCCGCAGGGACGACTCGAACTGCGCGCAGACCTGCCCGGCGGCGCCGGCCTCCGCGCCCACTCCGGCCGGGGCGACGGTGGCCGGCGCGGCGGGCGCCGCGCCGCAGGCGAAGGCGGCGGCGAGATGCTCGTCGGCCACGAAGTAGAGCTGGGCGACGAGGACGGCCGACCCGAGGATGGGCAGGAGGGTGAGCAGCGTGATCACGAGGTTGCGCGAGACCACGGTAATGGCCCGCCAGGTGTCGGCGCTCAGCGCGCCCTTCTTCGGCGTCAGGTAGTTGGAGAAGAGCCGGACGTGGTGGACCGGGTCGACGCCCGCGGACCGCGAGCCGTCGGGCGTGTAGGCGGCCGGGTTGCCCTGGCGATCGAGCTCGAGGCCTTCGGCGTCGGGAAAGATGCCCGGGGCGCCTGCGCGGTCCGCTTCGGCGGAGCGCTGTTCCGTTCTCGACAGCCACGCCGTCCACCAGCCGCCGATGAATCCGCCGCCGGACACGGTGGACAGGTAGTCGAAGCACTTGAGCCGGCCTTCCGCCGCCAGCTGCTGCAGCACGCCGAGGCAGAAGGTGGCGCTTCGGATGCCGCCGCCGGAGAGCGCCAGCCCGCGGAGGTCGGTGAGGGCCTGCTCGGCGCTGACGGGGATGCGGGACTGCCGCCGCCGCCCGCGCACGGCCGAGCATTCCTCGAGATAGACCTCCTCGAACTTGACGGGCGGGTCCTCCGGGGCCGTCACCTCGGAGGTCGTCGGCTCGTCAGGCATCGAGACGGAACCGTCCTTCGACCGGCTGCGGCAGCGCCACCGCTCCCGCCAGGGCCGCAGTCTGTTTCGCCGCCGCCGCATCCGCCGACTTGAGCGCCTTCGCGCTCATGACGTAGCCGAGGATCGAGTTCCAGAACCCCGAGCCGCCGCTGGCCAGGAGGCCGAAGGCGATGATCGTGCTCGTGGGGTTGCCGGTCTCCGGCAGGAGTGTCCGCGTCACCGGCCACGCCAGGACCGAGACCAGCACGCCCGCCACGGCCGCCAGGCCCTGCAGCGTCGCCCGCCGTCGGGCCTCCTCCTTGGGGTTCGCCTTCTCCTTGTCGAGCCACACGACGATTCCCTTGACGATCTCGACGACGCGCTCGGCGGCGACGCTCAGCGCGATGATGGCGGTGACGGCCGCGGTCAGGTCCAGAGGCATGACGGTTCTCCTGCGTGAGCGGGGTCAGTCGGACAGTCCCGCGCGATCGGTGTAGGCGTTGGCGAACAGGCGGCGAAGCTCGGGGGTGGGAAGCAGCGTCCGTCGGGCGGACAGCCACCGGTCGACGCGGTCCCCGTACATCCTGCGCAACCGGTCACGATCGATCTCGTGGAGCTTGCCCCAATGAAACCGGAACGGGATTCCCGCCTGCTCGAGGGCCGGCCAGAGGCCGTGCAGCAGGTCCCGCTGACGGTTCGATTGCGGGCAGTCGATGTCGATCACGGCCGTGGCCGGCTCGAAGCTGGTGAAGCCCAGCGTCGCCTTGGTGGACCTCACGAGCCGGATGGCGAGCAGCGCCGGCGCGCGGGTTCGTCCGATCTCGGTGCGGGCCACCTCGATGGCGTCCCGGGTGCGGTCCAGCGGCACGCCGACGGCCGCCCCGGCGGTCTTGCCCCGCGTGGTCGTGTCGCGGAACATCTGGCCCGGCTCGCCGCATACGTTCGCGACCGTGGTCCGCGTCAGCTTGTCGATGAGCGACGCGAGCAGCGCGCTGGCGTCCGGCAGGAGGTCGGTGATGAGCCCGACGGCCTCGAACGCGGAGTCGCCCTGGGTCCATTCGCTGCCGGTCTTCGGCGGGGTGCTGCCCGGGGGCCGGCTCGGCACGCGATACATGGCGGTGACGATGCCCTGCCTGCTCTGATCGAAGGGATTGATGAGCACCTGGAAGTGGTCCGGCTGCCGGCCGGCCGCTCCCTGGAGCGTCAGCGCCGAAAAGTCGAGCGACGCGATGGCCCGCCAGAGCGTGTCGTCCAGGGCGCGCGTCTCGCGCCAGCTCTGGAGGTAGTACATCGGCGCCGCTTCGAGCAGCACCCCGTGAATGAGGCCGAAGCTGCCGAAGCTCACCAGCGCAGCGTAGAACAGCTCGTCGTCCCGGATGAGCCGGGCGTTGACGAAGCCGGCCAGCTCGTCGCGGACCGCCGGCCGCGAGGCCGGCTCGAGCCAGACGGACTCCTCGGGCGAGACGATCAGGTGGAGGGCCCGCACGTAGTCCTGCATCGCGCCGAACCGGAGAGCGGCGCCGTGGGTGCCGGTCGAGATCGCGCCGGCGATCGTCTGCCCGTTGCTCGCGCCGCAGGTCTGCAGTGCCAGGCCGAGCGGGGCGAGGTAGCGGTTCAACTCGACGATCGCCATCCCGCACTGCGCGAAGATCAGGGCCGCTCCGCCCGCATTGGCGGGATGGAACTGCTCGGCGCCCATGCGGAAGCGGTAGTTGAGCGGCTGGGTATTGAGCAGAATGCCCTCGGTCGCCGCGATGGGCGAGAACGACCAGGTCCCGCCGTGCGCCCGGATCGACAGGTCCTTGTCCCGCGCCTGGCCCATCAGGTCCTGCAGCACTCGGGTGGTCGCGTTGTACCCCGGGATGGTGGACTGATGCGGGTCGGCGTTCGAGACCACCAGCCAGCGCTCGAGCGACTGGTCGACCGTCTGGTGCCAGTTCTGCCACCGCCGCTGCCCCGTGTCCCGGACCGTGTCCACGGGCATGCTCACTGTGCTCCACTGGGCGGCGGCGCGAACACGCCACCGGCGGGGATCGCCTTGGCGCACTTGGTCCGGAGCCGTTTGGGCGACACCGCCCCCAGGGTGATGATCGTGAGGAGCGTGTAATGGGGGGGACTGGTGAGGTTCACCTCCTGGAGGCCCTGCCCGTCGCACTCGATGCGGCTGCGGCCCTTCCGGACGAGCCCGTAGGCCAGGGACCAGATGGTGACCTGCTCGCGGACGACGAGTGCCGTGTCTCCTTCGACCCGCATGGGCTCCTCGATCGGAGCCGCACCGAGGGCGTTGGCGCGGTACGCCAGGCAGCCGCCTGCCGGGAAGGAGAAGAGCGCGAGCGTGGCGATCGTCAGGCCATGCGCGAGCTGCCGTTGCGTCTTCATGTCAGCCTCGACTCCGTGCGAAGGGCGGCATCGCTAGCGGCGCGCCGTCGGATACCATTGAGCGGTGAGGGCGAAGCGCGCGTCCGCGGAGCCGCGCAGGCCTCCGGGTGCCGCCTCGCTCGTGAGGCCGGCTCCCACGAGGAATCCGCGGGTCGGATGCGCCTCGATGACGGCACCGGGGTGAAAACGCCGGCTCCCGGTGTCGTAGTAGAGCTGGAGCCGCAGGTCGGCCGGGCGCGACTTGCGCTGGATGCCCGCGCCGAAGCGCCAGTCGTCGTCGTCGCGGAAGGCGGGCTGAAACTGCACGGTGGCGATGACATCGAAGCGCTGGCCGGTGGCGTGCTGGCCGGTGATCCAGAGCGTGTGCCGGAACTGGTCCAGGCTGTCCGACTTCAAGGACCCGCCCCGAAGCCGCCCGGCCACCCCCCACCCGGCCGACACCTGGACGTCGCCCCGGGCGCGCATCTGGCGCGACGCCGCGGCGAACGCCGGCTCGAGATCGACGCCCCGATCGCCGAGGTCTTCCTCGGTCGGGTCGGCCGCGCTCACGCCGTGCGCCGCCAACACCGAATCCACCACTTCGGGAAGCCGGGAGTTGAGGACCGGGTCGTGCGGATCGTGAAACGTCGTCCGGACGGCGAGCGCGCCGAGCACCGACCCGTCGCCGTTCGGCACGGACGCGACCGCGATCGACATCGCAGTCTTGGTGACCACCCGGAGGAGCCGGCCCGCGATCGAGTTGGCCCGGTAGGATGAAAGCGGACGGATACCGCCACCCAGGAGATGATAGGGCACGAGATCGAGGGCGACCCCCGTGACGGTGCCGCTCGAATCGGCGGAGCGGTGGACGACGGTCGCGGTGAAGGGCTTCGGCGCGCTGCCGCGGAGCACCTTGGTGGCGAGCAGGTCGAGCGCCACCAGCCCGGCCGACTCGGGGATGTCGATGTCGAGGATGTAGCGGTAGATGTTGTCGCGCGGCCCCTGCGCCTGGGCGGAGCGACAGACCAGTGCCACCATCGCGGCGGTTACGAGAGAAACGCAGTTCAACCGGCGGGAGCGCATCACGACCTGAAAACCTCCGACCCTACTTCTTCGGCAGGAGCAGACCCCTGGTCGAAGTTGCCGCTCGCGCGTTGGGGCCGAGGCGACAGCGTGCCCGTGCAGTGAAAGAGATCGTGGGATGGAGAGGCTACGGTATGGTGCGGTGCCGGGAAGCGCCAGAGGGCAGAGACGCGCCCGAGGCGAAAGGCCGATGACCCTCGTGTCGCCTCACCAGAGCTCGAGGTGCGGAAGGCGTCACGCTCGCGCCGTAAGGGGCTGTCGTTGTTCCGCCGGGTTTGGCGGATCGTGCGTCATCGGGCCCGTCGTTGCGCTCGCTCCGTGGTCTAGGCGGTCCCGCTCCCCTACGGCGCGTACACTTCCGTGGGATTCGGCAGGGCACCGGGGTCGAAGTGGATGCCGCCGACCGCGAGCAGATAGGGCTTGCCGCCCCAGGTGATGGGGACGATCTCGGGGTGATCCCACTTGGGCGCCGCCTTCCGCGTCCAGACGTTGGTCGCGGGGTCGTAGGCGAACGCCCGGAACTCGTACTTGAAGGTCGCCTGGTTGAAGTTCGTGACCACGACGAACAGCTTGCCCTGCAAGACGGCGCCCCGGGCCCAGCCGCCGACCGGCAGCGGTGCCAGGGTCCTCCAGGTAT
>DASSYY010000374.1:0-4592 GCA_035703025.1 Gemmatimonadales bacterium
CATTCCGGGCCTGCAGGTCACCGCCAGCCGGAGCGCCGCCGAGTACAAGAAGAGCGGCAAGGACCTGGCGACGATCGCGCGGGAGCTGGGCGTGGACTACCTGCTGGTCGGCAAGGTGCGCTGGGAGAAGGGCGAGGCCGGCCGGAGCCGGGTGCGGGTGAGCCCCGAGCTGATCCAGGTGGCCACCGGCTCGACCAAGTGGGAGCAGCCGTTCGAGGCGAACCTGACGGACGTGTTCCAGGTACAGGCGGACGTGGCCGGACGGGTCGCCCAGTCGCTCGACGTGGCGCTCGGCGCCGGCGAGAAGCAGGCCCTGGCCGAGCGGCCGACGGCGAACCTCGGCGCGTACGACGCGTACCTCAAGGGCGAGGAAGTGTCGAAGAGCATGTCGGAAGCCGACCCCGGGACCCTCCGCCGGGCAGTGGTCTATTACGAGCAGGCGATTGCCCTGGACTCGACGTTCGCGAGCGCGTGGGCGGAGCGGGCGCGGGCGTACTCCGGGCTGTACGCGAACAGCGTTCCGGATCCGGCGACTGCTCGCGCCGCGCTGGAGTCGGCCGAACGGGCCCGCGCGCTGGCCCCGAACCGGCCCGAGGGATTTCTCGCGCTCACGGACTACTACCGGTTCGTCGCGAACGACGGTCCCCGGGCGCTCGAGCAGGCGCAGCTGGGGCTCAAGGTCGCGCCCGCCGACGTCAACCTGCTCGTGGGCGCGGCGCTGTCGCAGCAGGCCCAGGGACACTGGGAGGCCACGATCGAGCTGCTGTCCCGGGCGCAGGCCATCGATCCGCGCTCGGCCACCACCGGATGGCGCCTGGCCCGCGCCCTGCTGTTCCTCCGGCGGTACGACGAGGCGCAGGCGGCGTGCGAGCGCGGCCTCGGGATCACGCCGGCCCACCTCGGCCTGCTGGAGACCCGGGCGATGATCGAAGCGGGGCGCGGGAACCTCGCCGCGGCGCGCGCCGCCGTGCGGAGCGCGCCGGCCACGGTCGAGCCGGCCGCGCTCGTGGCCTACGTCGCCACCTACTACGATCTGTTCTGGCTGCTCGACGACAAGCAGCGCACGCTGCTGTACCAGTTCACCCCGGCCAACTTCGATGACGATCGCGGTGGGTGGGGCCTCTCGCTCGCCGGCGCGTACGGCCTCCAGGGAGACGACCGGAAAGCCCGCGCCTACGCCGACTCGGCCCGCGCCGCGTTCGAGGAGCAGATCCGCGCCACGCCCAACGACGGACAGCTGCACGTGCTCCACGGCGTCGCGCTCGCCTATCTGGGCCGGAAGGAGGAGGCGATTCGCGAGGGCCAGCGGGGGATGGAAGTCAGTCCGATCTCGCGCAACGCCTTCAACAGCCCCTATATCCACCACCAGATGGCGCGGATCTACATCCTGGTCGGCGAGCCCGACAAGGCGCTCGACCTGATCGAGGAGCTGCTCAAGATTCCCTACTACCTCTCGCCGGGCTGGCTCCGCATCGACCCCGCATTCGATCCACTGCGCAAGCTGCCGCGCTTCCAGAAGCTGGCCGAGGGCACGGCGTGAGCGCCGACCCCGCCGGGCGACCGGCCCCGGCGCCGACGCGGTTCCTCGCCCGGCCCGGCGCCATCGCCTTCCTGACCGCGCTGTACGCGGCGCTCTACTTCGTCTGGGAGCAGAGCCACTGGGGCAGCCAGGCGGTGCGCGACCTGGTGGGCAACGTGGCCTTCATGCCGTTCAACCTCGGCGTGCTGGTCCTGTTCGCGCTCGCCTCGCGGCAGGAGGTGCTGGACCGGGGGGTCCGCCGCGCGCTCCGCATGCTCGCCGCCGGCGGGGCGATGGTGTTCATCGGCAACGCCATCTCCGCCTGGTACGTGCTGGCGCTGAACCAGAATCCGCCGGTCTCCTGGGCCGACCCGTTCTACCTCACCGACTCGCTGCTGACGCTCGCCGCCCTGCTCTCGTTCCCCCTGGCGCGGCGCACCCGGGTGGAGCGCTGGAAGTTCGTGCTCGACGCCGCGATGGTCCTGGTGGGCGGCGCGGTCGCCATCTGGTACTTCTCCGTCCGGCCGACCGCAGCCTCGGAGCAGAGCAACCTGGTGGTCACGCTGCTGGCCTTCGCGTATCCGCTGGCGAGCATGCTGGTGCTGCTCGGCGTCACCACGGTGCTGCTCCGCCGGCCGATCGACGGCAACCGGCTGGCCTTCGGGCTCATGGTCACCGGAGTCTCGGTGGGCGTGGTCGCGGACCTGACCTTCAACCTGGTGCAGCTCGAGTCCGGGGGCCGGAGCGCGAGCTGGGCCGACGGCGTCTTCCTGGTGTGCTACGTCATGCTGATCGCCAGCGCCGAGCGGTACTGGCGGCGGCCGGTGCCCGCCCGGACCGCCGCGGCGGCGCCGATCGCCCGGTTCCAGCCGATCAGTCCCCTGCCCTACCTCGCCGTCGCGACGACGTACGGGCTGCTGCTGCTGGTGGCGCTCCGGCCGTGGACCGATCCGATGAGCGGGCTCGCCATCGGCGCGCTGCTGGTGACCGCGCTGGTGGTGCTGCGCCAGCTGCTCACGGTGCGCGAGAACCTGCGGCTGCACGCCGAGACCTCCGCGCGCCAGAACGAGGCGCGGTTCCGCTCGCTGGTGCAGCACTCGTCCGACGTGATCCTGGTGACCCGGGTGGACGGGACGATCCGGTTCGTGAGCCCGTCGGCCGCGCGCGTGTTCGGCTACGACCCGGCGGCGATGATCCGGCAGGTGGTTCCCGACCTGCTGCACCCGGAGGACCGCGACCGCGCCACCGCCTTCTTCCGGGACGCGGCCACCGCACCGGGCGTCACCGGCCCCGCCGAGTGGCGCTTCCGCCAGCCCGACGGCTCCTGGCTCCACGCCGAGATCCTGGCCACCAACCTGCTGCACGACTCGACCGTCAAGGGGATCGTGCTCAACACCCGCGACGTGAGCGAGCGGAAGCGGCTGGAGGAGCAGCTCACCCACCAGGCGTTCCACGACCCGCTCACCGGGCTGGCCAACCGGGCGCTGTTTCGGGACCGGGTGAGCCACGCGCTGGCGGTGGCCCGCCGCCGCGGGCATCCGATCACGGTGCTGTTCCTCGACCTCGACGACTTCAAGACCGTCAACGACAGCCTGGGCCACGCCGAGGGCGACCGGCTGCTGATCGGAGCAGCGGAGCGGTTCCTGGCCTGCGCCCGCACGGCGGATACGGTGGCGCGGCTGGGCGGCGACGAGTTCGCGATCCTGATCGAGGGAGCGGACAGCGGCGAGGGGCTGCCCGAGCGGCTGGGCGCGGCGATGAGCCACCCGTTCAGCCTGAGCGGCAACCAGGTGCGGGTGACGGCGAGCATCGGCGTGGCCACCGCCGTGGGCGACGACACCGCGGACGACCTGCTCCGGAACGCGGACGTGGCGATGTACGCCGCCAAGCGGCGCGGCAAGGGCCGGGCGGCGACGTTCGAATCGCGGATGTACGCGGACCTGCGCGAGCGGCTGGACCTCGAGGCCGCGCTCGGCAGCGCCATGGAGCGGAACGAGCTGCTGCTGCACTACCAGCCGATCGTGGAGCTCAAGACCGGCGCGATCTACGGGGTCGAGGCGCTGGTCCGCTGGGACCATCCGCAGTACGGCCGGCTCATGCCGCAGCACTTCGTGCCGCTGGCCGAGGAGAGCGGCCTCATCGTGCCGCTCGGCGCCTGGGTGCTGCGCGAGGGCTGCCGCCAGCTCCAGGCGTGGCGCCAGGAGTTCCCGCATCTGCCGCTCTCGATGTCCATCAACATCTCCGGCCGCCAGCTCCAGGGCGCCGGGCTGGACGAGGCGCTCCGCCAGGCGGTGCAGGCGACGGGCGTGGACCCGACGGCGGTGGTGCTGGAGATCACCGAGAGCGTGCTGATGCAGCAGACCGAGTCGGTGCTCGAGCGGCTGCAGCAGCTCAAGGCGACTGGCGTGCGGCTGGCGATCGACGACTTCGGGACAGGGTACTCGTCGCTCAGCTACCTGCAGCGGTTTCCGATCGACATCCTCAAGATCGCCAAGCCGTTCGTCGAGGAAGTGAGCCAGGGCGCCGACCGCTCGGCGCTGGCGCGGGCGATCATCGGGCTGGGCGACACGCTCCGGCTGGACACGATCGCCGAGGGGATCGAGATGGCGGAGCAGCGCGCGGCGCTGATCGAGCTGGGCTGCACGCTGGGCCAGGGGCACCACTTCTGGGCGGCGCTGCCGGCGACCACGATCGGGGAGCTGCTGGCGGCGGACCGGTTCCGGGGGCTGCGGCTGGTGGAGGACACGGCATGAGCAAAGACCGCCTGGCCGAGCTGCGGGCGGCGCTGGGCGACCGGTACGCATTCGAGCGCGAGCTCGGCCGCGGCGGCATGGCCACGGTATACCTCGTCCGGGATCTCAAGCACGACCGACCGATCGCGCTCAAGGTGCTGCACCCCGAGCTCGCCGCCACGCTCGGCCCCGAGCGCTTCCAGCGGGAGATCAAGCTCGCCGCCCGGCTGCAGCACCCCCATGTCCTGACGGTGCTCGACAGCGGCGACGCGGCGGGCCGGCTCTGGTTCACTATGCCCTACGTCGAGGGCGAGAGCCTCCGGGAACGGCTCCGCCGCGAG
>DASSYY010000387.1:0-2335 GCA_035703025.1 Gemmatimonadales bacterium
GAGCACGCGGCGCTGCCCGTCATCTGGCGCGGCCCGACTTTGCTCCTCGAATGCGAGCCGTGCCGAGTCGGCATAGGCGGCAGCCCGGCCGCCTATGCCACGGAGCCGATACAGCTCGGCCTGCACGATGCCCCAGGTTCCCCGGTCGTCGTCGAACGCGCTCGGCGGCGACGCAAGCACCTGGAGCTGCTGATCGTCGTCCAGCACCCAGTAGAGATCCTGGTAGGTGGCGAAGAAGGTGAACAGTATCCCGGGATCGATCCGTCCCGCCGCCGCGCGGATCACCGCCCGGGCGCTGTCGAGATCCCCTCGGGCGATCGTGACCATCAGCTTCAGCGAGACCATCGCGGGACTGGTGGGGGCGAGCGCGAGCGCCCGGTCGGCCGCGGAGTCCGCGACGGCGTAGTTCCGCAGAAAGGTGTGCACGGCCGCCAGACGGCGGGCCGTGCTCAGCGAGCGCGGGTCTAGCAGGGAGGCGCGCGCGAGCCGTGCCGCCACCCCGTCCCACCGCCCCAGGCTCGTCTGGGTGCTCACGGCGGTACCGAGCAGGTCGACGTTGTCGGGCGCGAGCCGGAGCCCCTGCTCGCACTCCGCCAGCGCCCGCTCGTTATCGATCGGATTGACGCTGCCGTAGTAATCGCCGAAGGCCAGGTAGACCGAGGGATCCTTCGGCCTGAGCCGGCGCGCGCGCTCCGCCGCGAGCCGCGCCGCTTCGCCGAGCTCCGGGGACGGGACGCCGTTGGAATACAGGGAGGTCCTGGCACGGGACAAGTGGCTCCAGGCCTGCACGAACGTGGAGTCGAGGGCGACCGCGCGCTCGTAGAAGCCGATCGCCCGCCGCAAGCCGGCTTGGTCGGCCTTCATTCCCTGCGACGCGGCCTCGCCTTTCAGGAACTCGTCGTAGGCGGCGAGGTTTCCGGTCGGGTGGGCGGTCAGCGCACGCCGGGTGCTGTCGGCCAGGGCCACGCCCAGCGCGTCGACCACCTTGCTCGCGATGTCGGTCTGCACCTGGAACACGTCGGTGAGCGAGGCGTCGAACTGCTGCACCCAGCGGGTTCGGGCGGCCCGGCCGGAGCGCGTGTCCACCAGCTCGGGCGTGACCCGCACCCGATGGCCTCGCACCGACTTCTCCCACCGGACGGTGCCGCTGAGGAGGTAGTCGGCGCCGAGCTCGCGGGCGATCGCGGCGGGCCGCATGGTCGTTCGGCGGTACTCGATCGAGCTGCCGCGGGCGATCATCTCGAGCCCGGCGACCTGGGCCAGCTTGGTCCGAATCTCATCGGCGACGCCCTCGGCGAAGTAGCCGTCGGCCGAGTCGCCCAGGTTCTCGAAGGGCAGTACCGCGACGACCGGGGTGCCGGCTTCCGGCTGACTGCCACCTGAGTCCATCCGCCGCCAGGCGAACAATGCGCCAAGCCCGATGAGTAACCCGAGCCCGAGCATCATCGCGGGCAGCGGTGCCCGAACCCGGCGGCGGCCGGTGGACCGAGGCATCCCCTGGCCTGGTACTTCGACGGGAGTCGTGGCCTGGGAGGCCATGCGCCCGTCCGCCAGCGCGGCAGCGAGCTGGGCCCCTGATTCGAACCGCTCCTCGCGGTGCCGGGCGAGCAGGCGGGCCAGGACGGCTCTCACGTGGGCCGGGGCCGACGGTGGAAGCCGCTCGAGCAACGGACTCGGGTCGAGGAAGCTCTGCTCGATCACCGCCTCTGGGGTGGGGCCGGTAAACAACCGCTCACCCACGAGCATCTCGAACAGCACACAGCCCAGACTGTAGAGGTCCGAGCGACCGTCCAGCCGTGTGCTGCCTGCGCCTTGTTCCGGGCTCACATAGGCGGGCGTCCCGACCACGACCCCCGCCAGTGTGATGCCGGTCTCATCGCCGGGGTCGATGGGCCGGGCGATCCCGAAGTCCGCGACGACGGCCTGCCCGTCGGCGAGCAGAATGTTCTCGGGCTTGATGTCCCGGTGCACTACGCCGTGCCGGTGCGCGTAATCCAACGCCTCTGCCACCTCGCGCGCGATACGCAGCGCTGTGCCCAAAGGCATCCCGCCCTCCCGGCAGAGTCGGTCCCGCAGGCTCTCGCCTTCAACGTACGGCATGGTGTACCAGAGCCGTCCGGCGCATTCACCGGAGTCGAAGACGGGCAGGATGTGGGGGTGCTGCAGATGCGCGGCGATCCGGATCTCGCGGAGGAAGCGCTCGGCACCGACGGCTGCCGCGATGGTCGGATGCAGAACCTTGATGGCCACGAATCGCTCGTGACGCAGGTCGCGGCCCAGGTACACCGTAGCCATGCCGCCGCGCCCGAGCTCGCGCTCGATCTCGTAGTGTGGG
>DASSYY010000012.1:0-7967 GCA_035703025.1 Gemmatimonadales bacterium
CCAGCTTGATGTTGATGCCGTCCACCGCGCCGACCAGCGGCGGAATGTCCTCGACGGTCCGGCAGCTCTCGTCGGCGATCACCGGAATGGCCGCCCGGCGGGAGATCTCGGCCAGCCCCGCGATCTGGTCCGGCGGCAGCGGCTGCTCCAGCACCGTGACCCCGAACTCCTGGAGCACGGGGAGCATGGCGATCGCCTGCTTCACGGTCCAGCCGCAGTTGGCGTCGACCCGAAGCTCCTTGTCGGTGACGCCGCGGATCGCCTGCAGGATCTCGAGGTCGCGCTCGGTGCCGAGCTTGATCTTGAGAATGGGGTATTCGGCCGCCTCGCCGACCTTGAGCCGGATCCGCTCAGGCGTGTCGAGGCCGATCGTGAACGTGGACCGCGGTGCCTTCGCCGGATCGAGACCCCAGAGCCGGTAGAGCGGCACGCCGAGCCGCTTGCCTACGAGATCGTGGAGCGCCGACGAGAGCGCCGCCCGGGCCGAGGCGTTGACCCGGAGCAGCGAGGCCCAGCGGCGCTCGGTCTCTTCGAGGTCGAAGGGATCCTCGGGCATGCCGGCCACGTACACGTTGAGCGCTGCCAGCACCGTCTCCGCGGTCTCCCCGTAGAAGCGAGAGGGCGCGGCTTCGCCCCAGCCCTCGTGCCCCTCGGCGTCCTTGAGCCGCACCCAGATCGTGCGGTAGTCGCTCTGCCCGCCCCGCGCGATGATGAACGGGTGCTTGGTGCGAAGCTCGAGATACTCGGCTTCCATGTGAAGCGCCTGGGCCACGGGATCCTCGGCGGTGCGGGGCGGAACGGGACGCGCGGGATGTAGACTAGGCGAGGGCACGCACGTGCGCCAGCACCCCGTCCGCGAGCCGGGAGGGGACGTACCCCCCTTCGAGCAGGCCGGCGATCGGCACGGTGGGCAGCCGCTCGCGCAGACGTCGCGTGAGGTCGGCGTAGTGCCCGGGCTCCAGCGTGAAGCCGCCGAGGGGGTCGCCCAGCATCGAGTCAAAGCCGGCGGAGATCAGAATCAGCTCGGGGCTCCAGCCAGCGGTCGCGGCCACGATCGCGGCCCACAGATCGTCCACGTAGCGCGCCGGCGGCGCGCCCGGGCCACGGGGGACGTTGAACACGTTGCCGACGCCACGCTCGTCCGCCATGCCCGTGCCGGGGTACCAGGGGTGCTGATGCAGCGAGACGTAGCGGATGGTCTCGTCGTGCTCCACCAGTGCCTGGGTCCCGTTGCCGTGGTGCACGTCCCAGTCGACGATCAGGATCCGCTCGCGCCCGAGCCGCTGCGCGCGGCGCGCACCGACGACGGCGTTCGCGACCAGGCAGAAGCCCATCGCCCGGGACGCCAGCGCGTGATGCCCCGGCGGACGCACCGCGGCGAACGCGTGGCCCGCGCCGCCGTGCGCGTGCTCGACCGCGGCCAGCACCGCGCCGGCGGCCCCCAGGGCGGCCGACCAGCTCGCCTCGTTCACGACCGTATCCAGGAAGAGCGCGCCGCCGCCGCGGGCGCTCATCGCGGCGAGGCTGTCGAGGTAGGCGCGCGGATGGACGGCGAGCAGGAGGTCGAGCGGGGCGGCCTCGGCCGAGCGGACCTCCACAGCGGGCTCCAGGCGAGCCCGGTCCAGCAGCACGCGAAGCCGGGCGGGCGTCTCCGGATGATCGGGACCGGGGTCGTGGCGAAGGCAGTCGGGGTGGGTGAAGACCGGAACGGGCACTTCCCGACCGCCTAGCGCACCGGCCGCCGGCGCTTCGAGAGCACGATGAGCGCGCCGTTGGGCACCATGCCCGCATCGGCGAGGGATCGCGACTCGTCCCGCAGCTCGGCGCCGCGGAACTTGAGCAGGTAGCCGGCCGGATCGCGGGTGACGCGAGTGGCCTCGAGGGCCTGGCGCTTGACCTCCGAGAGCGGCGTCGCGGCCGGGAGCTCGAGCTCCACCTCGTCCCAGGCGTCCTGCACCATGACGCGGATCGGCAGCGCCGCGCTCATGCGCCCGGCTCCGACGAGGCGGGAAGCGTGGACAGGAACCGGTCGACGGTCTGGTCGAACAGCAGCGTGGACGCGCGCACGCGCGTGCCCCCAGGGGCGGCCGTCACGGCCATCGCGATCTCTTCCCCGCCCTGTCCGCGCAGCGTCAGGTAGGTCGGCCCCTCCTTCTCAGGGAAGGCGGCCTGCATCGGCACCCGTTCGGCGAAGAACCGCTTGGCGCGGCGCAGCACCTCGGGGCCCTCGAGCGCGGTGAGCACCTCGTGTGTCATGATCCGTCCCGTCGTGAGTGAGGTTCAATCCCCGCCGTCGGCGGTGCCGGGAAGATAACCCGAGGGCTCCGCCACCCGCACGGCGGCGTGATACCGCTTCGCCGGGCGAAGCAGCGACAGCATCCCGGGCTTTCGCCGCACCACCAGCACCAGCTCGCCGGCGGGCGGATCGGCGACGCCCTCCAGAATCAGAAATGCCGGCAGCGAGGCCTCGGGCGGGACGGGCACCAGATACTCGCGGCCACCCCAGCGCACCGGCACCGCGTCCGGCACCGCCGTCACGATCCGGTCCAGAAACACGTCGTCCTCGACCCGCCAGGCGTCGTCACCGACCGGCGCGCCCGAGAGGTAGAACGCGGGGTCGAACGTTTCGCCATCTTGCCGGGCGTAGTTCTGCTCCACCGCCCAGTCGAGGTCCTCGAGGTCCGGCGCACGGGCGCGCCACTCGAGGTGGTGCCGAAGCTCGTGCGTGAGCGTCTCGAACGCCTCGTCCTGCCAGTCGAAGCCCGGCGTCACCGTCGCGAGCGCCGCGAACGAGCCATGGTAGAGCACGATGCGACTCTGGATGCCCTCGGGGCCCGCGCCGGTCGGGGCGGGAAGCGGGATGCACTCGCCGAGCGTGAAGATGCCGGGGCGCTCGGGATGGGGCAGCGCGCGGGGCGAGACGACGATCTCGGCCACGCCGTCGAGGAACTCGCGAGGCACCTCCCCCGCCATCCGGACCACCATGGCTTCGAAGTCGGAGAGGCGCATGGTCGATCAGTCCCGGCCGAGCCGCTCCGCCACGTATCCGGCCACCTGGTCGAGCCCGATCCGCTCCTGCTGCATCGAATCGCGATGGCGCACCGTCACGGTCCGCTGCGCGGCCGTCTCGCCGTCCACCGTGATGCCGAACGGGGTGCCCGCCTCGTCCATCCGGCGGTAGCGCCGGCCGATGGCGCCGCTGTCGTCGTAGAACGCGGGGAAGCGGCGCTTGAGATCGTGGTACAGGGCCGTGGCCAACTCGGGCATGCCGTCCTTCTTGACGAGCGGGAAGACGCCGGCCTTGATGGGCGCCACCGAAGGGTGGAGCCCGAGCACCACGCGGGTCTCGCCCTCGACCTCCTCCTCGCGGTACGCGTCCACCAGCAGCGTGAGGGTGACGCGGTCCGCGCCGGCCGAGGTCTCGACGATGTTCGGGAGGTAGCGCTCGTTGGCCGCCTGGTCGAAGTACTCCAGCTTCTTGCCGGAGTACTCCTGATGGCGCCCCAGGTCGAAGTCGCCGCGGTTGTGAATGCCCTCGATCTCCTGCCAGCCGAACGGGAACTCGTACTGGATGTCGAACGCTGCGCGCGCGTAGTGCGCCAGCTCCCCGGGCCCGTGCTGATGCCACTGGAGCTTCGCGGGGGTGAGCCCGAGGCCGTGGTGCCACTGCATCCGCCACTCGCGCCAGCGCTCGAACCATTCGGCGTCGCTGCCGGGCTTCACGAAGAACTGCATCTCCATCTGCTCGAACTCGCGGGTCCGGAAGATGAAGTTGCCGGGCGTGATCTCGTTCCGGAATGCCTTGCCGATCTGGGCAATCCCGAAGGGAATGCGCTGCCGCGAGCTCTGGAGCACGTTGAGGTAGTTGACGTAGATGCCCTGGGCCGTCTCCGGCCGCAGGTAGACGACCGCCGCCTGCTCCTCGACCGGCCCCATGAACGTCTTGAACATCAGGTTGAACATCCGGGGCTCGGTCAGGGTGCCACGGCTGCCGCAGACGGGGCACTGCGCGTCGGGCTGGCCGGGTGTGCCCTTGATCCGCGGATCGTCCGCGCGGAAGCGGTTCTTGCAGTGGCGGCAGTCGACGAGCGGATCGGCAAAGCCCGCGACATGCCCCGAGGCTTCCCAGACCCGCGGGTGCATCAGGATGGCGGCGTCGAGACCTTCGATGTCGTCCCGGGCGTGGACCATGGCGTACCACCAGCGGTCCTTGACGTTCTTCTTGAGCTCGACGCCCAGCGGGCCGTAGTCCCAGACGGAGCCGAGGCCTCCGTAGATCTCCGAGGACTGGAAGACGAAGCCTCGGCGCTTGCAGAGGGAGACCAGCTTGTCCATCAGGGTGGTATCGGCCATGGAGCGTGTCGGTGTCGGGGGAGGCATCGGATCGGGAGGCAGGAACATAGGCCGGGGGGAGGCGGTAAGGAAGTGTCGGGCAGGCTCTTGCGCCCCTCAGGGGCCCCGGATATTTTTGAGATGTGCATAACTCCCGCCGCACAAGACACTATCCGCGCGCCCGGCCCGACCTCACCTTCCGGCCCGCCGACGGCCATTTCACCTTGGCTGATCAGTCCGGCGCCCAGACCGAGCGGCTGAGCCTCATCGCCGCGCTCGTCTGGACCTACTGCGACGGCCGCCACGATCCGGCCACGATCGCCCAAGCGGTTGCACGGGACCTGCCCGACGCCGGAGACGACATGGAGGGGAGAGTAGCGGCTCTCCTCGCCCAGTTCGCCAGCCAGGGCATCGTCAGCTAGGCCCCTCCAATCAGGCGAGATCACGGCCCTCCCGGCGCGCGCCGGAGGGCCGTTTCATTCGAACTCCCGCCTATCTCCGGCAGGCGGGCTTTCTGCCGTGCGGCCCGACCGTCCCGCTCCCGCTAACACCCATGTTGACAATCGCTTGCACTGCGGACAGCGGTGGCGAAGATCTTGCTCCTTCGGCCCTACCACCACCGGCCAGCACTCATGAGCTCGACCCAGGGCGGCCCGCCGTCCGAACCTCATATCCCCGGGGCGCGATCCGTCGCCACCCTGTCGCGGGACTTGGCGGACTTTCTCGTCGAGTTCTCCATCGTGCTGCACAAGCGCGCGATGTATCCGCTGGGCCATCCCCACCTCCAGGAATCCACCGAGCGTTTCGTCAACCGGCTCGAGTCCCTCCTCGCCCCACGTGACGCGCTCGCGATCGGGGTCGCGCGCCACCAGCTCATCGTGGCCGGCGTGGCGACCGATCCACGGAACGCCCTCCTCAGCGACCTCGCCCGCCGGCTCCACCGCCACCGCGTCGCCACTCTCCGGTTCGAGCGGGGCATCGCACTCCGGGAGATCGATGACCTCCTGGCCGCCCTCGCCGCGGACCCTCACGGCGACGACGGCCCCATGGGTCTCCGGCCGGGAGTGGGCAGCGACTGGACGCGCCTCAAGGTTCAGCCGCCCGAGCTCACCCGGCTGTTTCTGCAGGAGGAGGACGACGAGGACGCTCCCGAGACGCCGGGCGGCGCGCTGTGGCTCGGGCTCGCGCACCTGGCGCTCTCCGCCGATGGCAGTCCCACCGACTCCGCCGAAGACCCGCTCCTCGTAGCCCGCGCGATCGACGCACAGCCGGATCAGGTCGCGTACGACCGCGTGGTGCTGGACTACCTCGGCCAGATCGCCGACGAGATGTCCGGGCGCCAGGGCGCCTGGGAGCCGCGCGTCCGCGAGCGGGTGTCGCGCCTGGTCACGTCGCTCAAGCCCGAGACTCTCCGTCGCGTCCTCGAGGCCGGTGCCGACCACTGCGAGCGCCGTCGCTTCGCCCTCACCGCCTCCGAGGTGCTCGCGGTCGACGCCGTCATCGAGGTCGTCGAGGCGGCCGCGGCGACGACCGGCCAGACCATCTCGCACCAGCTCCTGCGCCTGCTCCACAAGTTCGCCCACCACGCCGAGCGGGGGCCCGAGCACGGTCGCGCGGAAGCGGAATCGATGCTGCGGCGGAACGTCGCGCAGCTCATCACCGAGTGGAATCTCGAGGACCCCAACCCCGGCGAGTACACCGCGGTGCTCGACGGAATGGGGCGCCAGGCGCCCGAGTTGCCGGACCTGATGGAGGAGGACCGGCTCGAATGCGAGCCGGCCACCGTCCTGCAGATCGCCCTGGAGACCGACTGCGGCGGTCCGCGGGTGTGCGCGGCGCTCGAATCGCTGGTCGGCGCGCGGAGGATCTCCGAGGCCATCGCGGTGCTCGGCGGGGCGCCGCCCGCGAGCGTCACGACCGCCAACGCGCTCTGGCGCCAGGTCGCCACGCCCGCGCGGCTCCGGCTCGAGCTGAGCGCGCCGCGGCTCGATTTCGCCACCATCGAGAGTCTCGCGGGCCACCTCGGGACGCTCGCCGTGGACCCGCTCCTCGACCTGCTCGAACAGGCGACCGACCGCACTACCCGCGCGCGCACGCTGCGGCTGCTCGTCGCGGTCGGTCCCCCGGTCGCGCCCGTGGCCGCAGCCCGGCTCAAGGACGCGCCCTGGTTCGTCCAGCGCAACCTGCTCGGACTCCTCCGCATGCTGAAGGTGTGGCCGCCCGGGTTCTCGGCAGTCACCTACGCGAGGCATCCGGAGGTCAGGCTTCGACGCGAGGCCTACAAGCTGCTCCTCGAGTTTCCCGAGCATCGCGCCTCCGCCATCACACACGGGCTCGGCGACGACAGTCCCGAGATCGTCACGCTCGTGCTGCGCGCCGCGGTCGATGCCTGCCCGCCCGAGGCGCTGCGCGCCGTCGAGCGGTTCATCGCCGACTGGCGGCGGCCCGCCGAGCTCCGGGCCATCGCCGTGCGCGCGCTCGGGCGCGCGAGCGAGCCGCAGGTCCTGGCTCGACTGCTCGACCTCGCGGCCACCCGGCGCCACTTCTTCGGCTGGCGGATCGAGGCCAAGTCGCCGGTGGTGCTGGCGGCGGTGTCGACCCTCGCCCGCCACTGGGGCTCGCATCCGCAGGTAATGAGCCTGCTCAAGGAGGCGCGCGACCACGCCGACCCCGACATCCGGCTCGCCGCGAGGATGCGGTACGCATGAGCGATCCGGTCCGGTTCCTCACGTCCCTCTCGCACGCCCTCTCCACGCTCGGCCTGTATGGCGACGTGCACCCGGCCGTGCGCCGGGCGACGGACGCCGCCTACCGCGAGCTCGCGGAGCTGCAGCAGGGCCGCCCGGCCCTGGTGTTCACGTTCATGCCGGAGGAGGTGCTGTTCGGGCGCGACCTGTTGCCGGAGCTGGAGCGGTGGGAGTGGAGCAGCCGGTTCGCGCAGGGCGGCATCGAGCGGTTGGAGATCAGCGGCGCGGTGACCGAGCCGCATTTCGAACGCTTTCTGGGCCACGCGGCAGCGGTTCTCGGCCTCCACGGGGACGCCCGATCGGACCTCTGGCAGGACGGTCCCGAGGGAATCCGGTTCGGCCGGATCGGGCTCGCCGGGTCGGACCACGAGCCCACGCGCACCGAGTCCCTCCCCGTGGCGACACTGGGCTATTCGCTGCGGGAGGAACGCGAGGCCGTCGGGTGGGTGCACCAGGAGGTGAGCGACGGGAAGGCGATTCCCCTGCTCGAGGCCTACGGCGTGGTCCGCTCGCTCTCGCTCGCGATGCACGGCGGCCAGGCCATGGTGGTGCCGCTGCTGCAGCTCAAGGAATTCGATCAGTACACGACCACGCACTCGATGAACGTGTCGGTCCTGACGATGGCGCTGGGGGAGTTCCTCGGCCTGGCGCCGGCGGCGGTGCGCGCCTTCGGGCTGGCGGGGCTGCTGCACGACCTGGGCAAGGTGCGCATCCCGAAGGAGATCCTGTCCAAGCCGGGGAAGTTGACGCCGGAGGAGCGGGTGGTCGTCGAAGCCCATCCGGCGGACGGCGCCCGGATGATCCTGGAGGGCGAGCAGCCGCTCGATCTGGCGGCGGTCGTCGCCTACGAGCACCATCGCGGTCACGACGGCAGTGGGTACCCCCGCG
>DASSYY010000068.1:0-6198 GCA_035703025.1 Gemmatimonadales bacterium
CAGCACCCGGCTGCTCGACATCCTGCCGGACACGCCCAGGAACCGCTCGATGATCGCCCACGTGCGCAGGGCGGTCGAGCGCTACCGGGATATCGGCGTCCGGATCGAAGACGACTACGCGATCACCGACACCGGCGTCGAGTGGCTGAGCCGTGCGCCGCGCGAGATCGCCGAGATCGAAGCCACGATGGCCCGCCGTGCCCGCTGACGCGCCGCGGTCGGAGCTCGGCCCGCGGCCCGAGCGCCAGGCGCGGCGCCCGATGTGGCCGCTCATGATGGCGCTGCTGCTGTTCGTGCTGGCCGTGGTGGTGGGGCGGACCGTGTCCCACGAGCGGGGCCGGCTCAGGCGGGTCGCCGGCGGCGAGACCACGGTGAGCCAGGCCGTCGTGGTCGAGCAGACGCGGGCCGTGGCCCGGCTGGTGACCAGCGAGACGGTCCTCCGCGACGTCGTCACCTACGAGAACCGCCGGCTCGGCTCGACCAAGCGTTCGCTCGTCGTGGCGACCGGCAAGGTGCTCACCGGCTTCGACCTCGACCATGGCATGGAAGTCACCGTGGACCACCCGTCGCGCCGCATCCGGATCACGCTGCCCCCACCGGCGGTCATTGGCGTCGAGATCACCGACCTCAAGACGTACGACGAGCAACGGGGCCTCTGGAACCCGTTCCGTCCGTCGGACCGCGACACGATCTTCGCCCTCGCCCGGCGGCAGCTGGTGGCCGCGGCCGGGGAGGTCGAGCTCACGCAGCACGCCGAAGAAAGTGCCCGCCGCCTGCTCGAGGCCACGGTGCGGGCGGACGGGTACACCACCGAGGTCCGGTTCGGCGACCAGCGACCGCGCGGTGAGGTCACGCCGCCCGAGACGGCACCGTAGGCGGGGAGCCGGCCGATGCTCGCGTACGTGTTCTGGCACTGGCGGCGCGCGGACGTGTCCGCGGTGGCGTACGAGGCGCTCCAGCGGCGCTTCCATGCCGCGCTGGGCGCGGCCCCGCCGGCCGGCTTTCTCGGCTCGCGCTCGCTGGCGATCGCGGGAGCTCCATGGGCGGCGAGCGGGGGCGAGGCCTACGAGGACTGGTACCTGCTCGAGGGATCGGCCGCGCTCGACCCTCTCAACGCCGCCGCGGTGAGCGCCTCGCGCCAGGCGCCCCACGACGCCGCTGCTGCCGCCGCCGAGGGCGGTACGGCCGGCCTCTACTTGCTGCGTCTCGGCCGCGCGGGAGAGCCGCCGCGCACCACCACGTGGTTCGCCAAGCCCGCCGGGATGACCTACGCCGCCCTGTACGCCGCGCTCGAGCCGCTGGTGGCGGCCGAGGATGCCGCCCTCTGGGGCCGCCAGATGGTGCTGGGCCCCACGCCGGAGTTCTGCCTCCACACCGCCCGGCCGGTGCCGCTGCCCGGGCCGGTGGTGCCCGTTCCCATCCACTGCCGGATGGTCTGGCCCGAGCGCCGCGACGGCTGAACCGGCGACGGCAAGCCTCAAGACGGACACGGGGTTAGATTTCAGCGCGCCGCAGACTCCGCGCCCTGTCCCCCGGATCGAGAGCCCCTCCGTGAGCAGTTACAAGTTCGAGCAACGCCGCCTGATCCACCGCGGCCGTGAGTTCCACTTCGTCAGCTATGACGCCCAGATCGCCAACGAGCGGCGCGGCGAGCTGGCGATGCCTCCGATGTGGTACCTGATGAACGAAGGCAAGCGACGGCCCGTGATGGAGCAGGTGCCCGGGATGCCGGTCGAAGAGCTCGACCGCGCCCTGCTCGCCTGGGTCGAGCTGGAGATCTACTCCGCCACCCCACGCCGTGCCGTTTAGCGGCCTCAAGCTCCACCCGAACCTGCTTCGGGCCATCAAGGAGCTGGGGTTCAGCCGTCCCACCCCCATTCAGGCCGACGCCATCCCTCCCGCGCTGGAGGGCCGCGACCTGCTGGCCTGCGCGATGACCGGCAGCGGCAAGACGGCGGCGTTCCTGCTCCCGATCGTGCACCGGCTGATCGACAAGCCGAGGGGCACCACCCGGGCCCTGATCCTCACGCCCACCCGGGAGCTGGCGGCGCAGATCCTCGAGGACCTGAACGACCTCGCGGTGCACACGCCGATCACCGGCGCCGCGATCTTCGGCGGCGTGGCGATGGGGCCGCAGGAGCACGCCTTCCGCACCGGCGTCGACGTCCTGGTGGCGACTCCGGGGCGGCTGCTCGACCACTTCCGTGCGCCCTACGCCAAGCTGCCCGGCATCGAGTACCTGGTACTCGACGAAGCCGACCGGATGCTCGACATGGGCTTCCTGCCGGACATCCGCCGGGTGCTGCGCCACCTGCCCGCCAAGCGCCAGACGCTGTTCTTCAGCGCCACGATGCCGCCGCCGATCGTGACTCTCACGCGCGAGCTGCTCCACCACCCCGCGACGATCAGCCTCGAGCGGAAGCCGGCGCCGGCGGTGGGGATCACCCAGGCGATCTACCCGGTGCCCCAGGAGCTCAAGGCGGCCCTCTTCCTTGCCCTGCTCAAGCGGAACGAGATGCAGGAGGCCCTGGTCTTCACCCGCACCAAGCACCGCGCCAACCGGCTCCAGGCGTATCTGGTCAAGCACGGGATCAGGGCCGAGCGGATCCACGGCAACCGCTCGCAGGCGCAGCGGACCGACGCGCTGGCCGGCTTCAAGGAGGGCCGCTACCGCGTCCTGGTGGCCACCGACATCGCCGCGCGCGGCATCGACGTCGAGGAGCTCGGGCACGTGGTGAATTTCGACGTGCCGACCGCGCCGGAGGACTACATCCACCGGGTGGGCCGCACCGCCCGCGCCGAGGCTACGGGCGACGCCTTCACGTTCGTGGCACCGGAGGAGGAACCGGAGCTGCGCGGGATCGAGCGCGCCATCGGCCGGAAGCTCCCGCGGATCACCGTGCCCGACTTCGACTACGCGGCACGGCCCGAGACCAGGCTCGAGATCCCGCTCGCCGAGCGGATCGCGCAGATCCGGGCCAAGAAGGCGGAGGACCGGGAGCGTGCCAAGGCCAAGGCGGCCCGGCGCGAGGCCGGCGCGCAAGCACAGTCGCGTCCCGGCCCCCGAGCGGAAGGACCCGGCGGAGCCAGGCGGGGTGGACCGGGCGGACGTCCAGGTGGTGGACCGGGAAGCGGGGGGCGGCCGGGAAGCGCGGGCCGGCCCGGAGGGCGGCCAGGCGGGAGCGGCGGGCCGGGAGGACGGCCGGCGGCTCGCGGCGGGCGTTGAGCTCTTAGACCGGTTTACCGATCGTCACCCTGAGCGCAGCGAAGGGGGCATGCCTGGCAGCATGCCCCCTTCGCTTTGCTCAAGGTGACTCAACTGCGGTCCGGGTTGGGCGCTACGGCGTCACCGTCAGCTGCAGCGTCACCAGCGAGCACCCGATCGCGGTGTTGCAGGCCACCACTTCGACCCCCGCACCGGTCATGTCGTTGATGAGGTCGCCGTTGGCGAGGCCGGTCGTGTAGCTCAGCGACGGCTGCCCGAAGAAGATGGTCCAGGTGTTCGCCGGCGACGCGTTGTCGCTGCCGATCAGCATCCCGGCACCCACGGTCGTGTTCGTCAGGCCATCGTAGCGCAGCTGCGCCACGACGACGCCCGACGAGTAGAAGTTCATCGCCCGGCTGCCCGACCCATCGTTCGCGTCGAAGATCTGCGCCTGGGGCGCGAAGCTGAGCGCGAGCGCCGTGGTCGTCGGGCCGGTCTGGAGGCACTTGGAGTGGAACGGGTGCGTGTCCTGCCCGCCGGGATTGACCCAGAGGCCGGGCTCGCCGCCCGGCGACGAGATGCACTGTCCCTTGCCGCCGTTGCCAGGGCTGCCATCGCTCCCGTAATCCAGGCAGTTCGGGTTGTTCGGGCCGAAGACGTTGCCGGCCGGGTCAGTCCAGAAGCCGTTCGGGCCGCAGGTCCCGACGCCGTACAGACCGGTGCCGGAGGTCTTGAAGACCAGGGCCGTGCTGCTGCCCGACGTCCCGGCGGTGCCGCCATCCGTGGGCTGGTACACGCCCGGATCCACCGGCTCGATCGTGACGGTGTCGGGGGTCGTCCAGGTGCCGTTGTTGACGGGGTCGCCGGCGCCCGTGGTGTCGACCGGGTTCGACGTCGTGTCGCCCGGCGTGGACGTGGTGTCGCCACCGGAGGTGCCCGGCAAACCGGTGGTGCCGCCGGGGAGGTTGCCCGAGGGCGAGGTGATGCTGTCGGAGTCTTTGCAGGCGGCAAGCGCGAGGACCGCGAGCAGCGCGGTCGCGAGACGGAGACGGGCCATGACGAGCTCCTTCGACACGAGGGTGGGCCGGCTGGTGCCGGCCTCAGCCCCTTCGACGGCCAGGCTGTCTCTCGAGGAGACCCTTGGCTTTGCGGACCGGCCTCGCGGCCGGGGTGCCCTAAGTCGAAGGGTAAGGGACGCAGTCCTTCGACTGCCCCGGGGGCAACCCTGATGCCAGACAGCTATGACCTTGAAGCACCACGACTTACTGGCTGGGATCGGCCCGAGCGAGCGGGAGTGGTGCCGCGACATGCGAGGGCTGCCGACAAACGACCGTCAAACCGCTGACGGGCAAATCAGCCCCCAATACATTGACAGCCATGGCTCGCCGCCCGGACTAGCTCCCCGCATCCGTCCCCACCCCGACCGGCGGTCGTGAGTGGCTCACCAGCACGCCGCAAATCCCGCCGTGCTGCGCCACGTTCACCACCTGTTTCTGGGACGCGCGCGCCAGGATGGCGACGCCGTCCTGACTGGCCGCGAACCCCATCACCGTGTAGAACGGCTCGATGTGGACCGCGCCGTCGGGGCCAACCACCGGGAACTCCCGCACGGGAATCGAGGCGAGCTGCTGCACCACCCAGCGATCGTCGGGATCGGCGAGCGCGGCCTGGAGCGCGACATCCCACTCCTCGCGGGTGACCGCCGGGCCGATCACGATACCCTCGCCCCCGTACATCCGGTTGGGCTTGAGAACCAGCGCCTCGTGACTCGACCGGGCGTACTCGAGCAGGTTGCCCTGGCGCCCGTCGGGGAGGACCGTCCGGCGGTCGCCCAGCACGCGGGTCCAGAGGATGTGGCGCTGGAACAGCTGCCGGTCCTCGGGCGTGAAGTACTGCTGGCAGAGGCGCGGATCGGTCAGCACCTCCCAGCACGCCTTCTGATCGAGGTCGGAGGCGATCGATGAGACGACCCGGTTCTCCCGCAGCAGCACCCGCATCGGCTCGACGTCGACGCCCTCCGCCGCCAGCTCCAGCAGGTCGACCACGCCGTAGTCCCGGTAGGCCAGGTCCACCGGCTGGCCCTCGTACCACACCCGGCCGTCCTCGAGCACCAGCTCCGAGGGATCGGCGTGCATCACGGTCAGCCCGTAGCGGTCTCGCAGCCAGCGAGCCAGCTCGCCCTGCTCGTCCGGCCCGTTGCCGGCGTACTTGGGCTCGACGAAGCAGATGTTCGGACCCGCGCCGATCGCGGCCGCATGCTTGAGCAGCATCCTGACCAGCAGCTCGCGCATGTCCTGGCCCACCGTCAGGTCGAGCCCGGCGTCGCCGTCCCTGAGCACCGGCACGACGATGTCCGCCAGCAGTCGCTCGCAGGTCGGCACCATGTGGAGCCCGCCGATGCCGCTCATGTTGGGCTCGACGAAGCGGAGCGTCTCCTTCCACATCGGACTGGTGAAGTCGACCAGCGCGTCGAGCCGCCCGAACACCGGGTTGTGAGCCTCCTGGCTCGGTCCCCAGCAGTCCCGGAGCCACGCCTCCTCCGCGTCCGGCAGGCGGAGGATCTCACGCACCGTGAAGTCGTGGAGGTAGAGCGAGGGCAGGCGCTCGAGCGCCTCCTGGACGGCGAGCGTGACCCGGTGGACGTACGCGATCTGCTCGGGGAGGACGGTCAGCGGGGCCGGGAGGATCCGGATCGGCTCCACCTCGCCCTCGTGGAGATAGACGACGTGGTGGTCCAGCGCCCCGACGCGGAGGTCCTCGATCAGGTCTGCGAGGTCGGCGGGCGCCAGGCGGTAGAGCGCGTGCTGCACCCTGCTGGCGAGCGCCAGTCCGGCCAGCCCCTCCTCTTCGGCGGCGGTCAGCATCGAACTTCCTTCCGTGGGGACGACGGCAGGCCGTCGCGGCGGGTCCATGTGTATGTTACTGCCGGACGAACCCGGCGCAACGACGGCGCCGCGACCCAGCACCCCCGGAGACCATGCGCGCGGATCAGG
>DASSYY010000106.1:0-4146 GCA_035703025.1 Gemmatimonadales bacterium
AGGCCCGGGTCATGGCGAGCTGGGCGCCGCCGCCCCCGAGGCCGGCGCCCAGGAGCGCGAGGCCGCCGGACCAGTCCGGCCAGCGCCACACGGGCAGCGCCAGGACCACCATGGTGGCGAGCCCGACGAGCGAGAAGTGCAGGACGATCGCTTCGTGGCTTTCCCCCGGTCCGATGCGACGGAGCCAGAGCAGCGCGAGCGCATAGAACAGCGCGCCCGCCGTGGCCACCAACGCCACCGGCCAGGCGATCGCGAACGACGGCCGCACGATCGCCAGCACGCCCGCGAAGGCCAGCGTGACGGCCAGCGCGACGTGACGCCCCACCCGCTCACCGAGGAGCGGCCGGGAGAGCAGGGCGACGAAGATCGGGGTGGTGGCGCCAAGGGTGACGGCGTCACCGACGGCGATGCGGCTGGAGCCGAGCGCATAGAAGCTGGCGGCCGCTGCGAGCGTCCCGTAGATGCTGCGGCGCCAGATTCCCGCGCGGTCGGTCACCCGGAGCGAGCGCCCGGTCGTGGAGGCCAGGCCGGCGGCCAGGAGCGCGCCGACCAGGAAGCGCACGGCGGCGATCTCAGGCCAGGGCAGGTGCCGGCTGCCCAGCCGGGTGCACACGTTCATCACGGCGAAGCAGCCCTGGGCCACGATCATCCAGCCGAGGCCGCGGGTCGCGTGGGTGCGCAGGATCGGTCTCCTGTTCGGGAGGTCGCGTGAAGGGCCGTGCAAAGCTAATGAAGCCGTGGCCAACCGCCTTGACGCCACGTCCCGCGGGCGTTCGCTTTGGCGGATGCAACCCGACGAATTCCGCCGCCACGCGCACGAGCTGGTCGACTGGATGGCCGACTACCTGCGCGACGTCGGCACGCTGCCCATCACGCCCGCGGTCACCCCCGGCGACATCCGGCGCCAGATCCCTGCCGCTCCGCCGCTCGACGGCGAGCCGTTCGACGCCCTGTTCGACGACTTCCGCCGCGTGATCGTGCCCGGGATGACCCACTGGAACCACCCTGGCTGGTTCGCCTACTTCCCGTGCAACAACAGTCCGGCCTCGATCCTCGGCGAGATGCTCACCGCGACAATGGGCGTGCAGGGGATGTCGTGGGTCACGTCGCCCGCGGCCACCGAGCTGGAGCAGGTGGTGATGGACTGGCTCCGGCAGATGATGGATCTGCCGGCGGGCTGGGTTGGTGTCATCCAGGATACCGCGTCGACCGCCACGCTCGTGGCCCTGCTCACCGCCCGGGAGCGGGCCACGGAGGGCGCCACGGGACGCCTCGGCCTCGCGGCTTCCGGGCCGCCGCTCACCGTGTACGCCTCGCGCGAGGCGCACTCGTCGATCGACAAGGCGGTCAAGCTGGCGGGCTACGGGCTCGAGCACCTGCGCTCGATCGAGACGGACGACGCGTTCGCCCTCCGGCCCGAGGCGCTCGCGCGTGCGCTCGAAGCGGACCGCGCGGCCGGCCTTCGGCCGGCGTGCGTCGTGGCTTCGGTCGGCACGACGTCCTCGACCGCAATCGACCCCCTGGTGCCGATCGCCGAGCTCTGCCGGCGGTATGGCGCCTGGCTGCACGTGGACGCGGCCTACGCGGGCGCGGCGGCCATCGTACCGGAGCTGCGCCCGATATTCCAGGGGATGGAGCTGGCCGACAGTATCGTCTTCAATCCCCACAAATGGCTGCTGACCAACTTCGACTGCACGGCGTACTTCGTCCGTGACCCGGCCGCGCTGCTCGGCACCTTTCAGGCGACGCCCGAATACCTGCGCACGTCCTACGACGCCGACGTGGTCAACTTCCGCGACTGGGGCATCCAGCTCGGCCGCCGGTTTCGAGCACTGAAGCTCTGGTTCGTGATCCGGAGCTATGGCGTGGAGGGGCTGCGTGCAATCATCCGGCGTCACGTGGCGCTGGCAGGGGAGCTGGCCTGCCGGATCGACCAGGAGCCTGAGTTCGAAGTGATGGCTCCGGTACCCTTCGGGCTGGTGTGCTTCCGATGGTGTCCCGCGGGCCGGTCGGAGGAGGAGCTCGACGCGCTCAACGCCAGGCTCCTGGCGGCGGTCAACGCCGGGCGCCAGCGGTACCTCACCCACACCCGGCTTGGTGGCCGCTACGCGATCCGCCTGGTCGTCGGCCAGCGCGGCACCGAACGAGAGCACGTGAACGCGGCATGGGACGGCGTGCGGAGCGCGGCGGAGGGCCTGCGGTAACCCGCGCTTCGTTGGGAGCGGACGCTCGTCACGAGTAGCGCACAGTCGTCATCCCGCGCGGAGCGAGGGACCTGGCCAGGGAGCGGTTCGCGCCATTCCCGGCCAGGTCCCTCGCTCGCTCGGGATGACGGGGGTCAGCTCCCGGGCAGCCTGAGGTACAGCAGCTGGCCGCCCTCCTTCGTCAGGCCGACCGTGGTCTGTCCGTCCTGATACGAGAACGGCAGCGTGTGCGCCTGGACGTCGAACAGCCAGCTCCCGTCGCCGAGCCAGGCGGACGCGTCGATGATCCCGCTCGACTCCCAGCACGTCCCGGCCGCGTCGGAGCAGACGTTCCCGGTGAACTTCTGGTTCTCGAGCTCGACCACCGCCCGCGGTGCGCCAAGGCTGCCGTCCTCACGGAACTTGAAGTTCCAGACGCGCTCGGGGCGGTTGAACTCGGCGTAGGCCGGGTCCTCCTGCAGCATGAGACTCTGGCCGCTCACGGCGATGTTGTCGGGCGAGGCCCAGTCGCCGGCGGCCACGCCGCGCGAGCGCGCGAGCAGCACGAGGCTGGCGTGCTGGGTCGGGTCGGCGGGGTCCAGGTCCATGCGGTAGATCGATCCGAAGAGATCGCAGGGGTCGGCCCCGCAGCGCGCGTTGATGTTGCCGGTGTCGACGAAGTAGACCGAGGGCTTGCTGTCGGGGAGCCCTTCGTGGCGGCTGTAGTCCGCGTCCTCCAGCCGGACGAACTTGAAGGCATCGAGGCCGTCTACGGCGGTCTGCAGGGCGCCGGCGGAGAGCGCTCCGGCGCCCGGGACTTCGACGAAGCTTCCCGTGATCGGCACGCCCGGTGAGAGCGCGCCCGAGTTGGCGGCCGCGCTGGACTTGAAGACGTAGAGCGTGCCGGTGCCGGCCAGCACGCCGGCCGCATCGTCCGCGACGTACATATACAGCTCGGAGCGCAGCGCCGTGCCGAACGCCGACGGGCTGTTGTCGTCGGTCCCGATCAGGACCACCTTCCCGGCCACCCCCGGCACCGCGATGTAGTTCTCATGCTGGAACCGGCCCAGCTGCGGCAGCTTGCGCGTCTCGCTGCCGTCGTGCTTTACGGCGAGCTGGATCCCTTCGGCCCCGCCGGTGGTCGATTCCTCCCCCGTCAGGAACCAGCCGTCACCCAGTCCTTCGGCCGCGCCGGCGAACGTGGCCGAGCAGAGCCGCTGGAAGAGGAACCCGGCCGCCTTCCCGGTCACCGGGTACGAGCCGCCAGTCACGCTCAGGCTGGCGAGGTCGAGCACGAGGCGCGACACCCGCGAGTAGGTGAACCTGCCGTCCACGCCGGTGCTCGGGATCTCGTGGTTGGCGAACAGGACCAGGCTGCCGCCGTCGCGGTAGGCGCCGAGCCCGTCGGGAATCGGAGCCCACACGCGCTGCTCCGGATCGGGGTTGGCCTCCTGGCCCGGGATCGGGTCGCCCACCGTGATGATCGGCTTCAGCGAGGCCTGCGGCAGCAGGGCGCGCGCTTGGGCCGGTTTGTCGGTCACGAAGCCAACGGGGGCCGCTTCGAGATCGGGAGAGAGGGAGGAGAGGGCGTCGGACTGCTTGTCGCAGGCCAGCAGGGCCGACGCCGCGGTGGCCGCCAGCAGGCACGGCAGAACGCGCATGAGGTGCGTCTCCAGGGGCAGGGGGAACGAGCGCTTCGGATCACGCCTCGAAGTGTTCGTTCCGCCGGTCACCTGGAGCCGGACTTCAGGTCCGCGCGGGGTCGCGATCCTGCAAAGGTCCCGTCACGAGGCGGATTCCGACGGCTCGAGCGCGGGCGCGGCCACCGCCGCCAGGATCAGGGCCGCACCCACGAGCTGTAGCGGGCCGAGTCGCTCGCCCAGGACGAGATAGCTGGTGATCGCGGCGAACACGGGCTCGAGCGTGAACACGAGCGCGGTGTGCGTCGGCGAGAGCACCTGCT
>DASSYY010000216.1:0-4440 GCA_035703025.1 Gemmatimonadales bacterium
GGGGGGCTGAGAACCCGGGTTCCGGTCAGCACCGTCCGGCCGTAGGATGTTCGGACGCCCACCACGCGCTCGTAGCTCAATGGATAGAGCATTTGACTACGGATCAAAAGGTTGGGGGTTCGAGTCCCTCAGGGCGCATGCAGGACCCCACCACATGACGGCGCCCCGGCCCCAGGCCGGGGCGCTTTTTCGTCGCCGTCACTCCGCTACCCGCAGGATTGCCTGGAACGCCGAATCGCCGCGCAGCGGCGCGAAGATCGGATCGGCGTGGACATCCACCCCGATGCCGACGCGCGGCACTCCCTGCGCCGACGCCACCCGCAGATGCGCGAGGGCCGCCGCGCGGTCGCCTCGCGCCACCGCGATCCGGGCCCGCCAGACCCAGGACGGAGCGCCCCGAGGGTCGGCCCCCTGGAGCGCGGTCAGGCGGCGGTCGAGCTCGAGCGACTGATCGGTGGCGCCCCGATAGCCGGCGAGGACGCCTCGCAGGCCGAGGTACGACACGTCGGTGGAATCCGTCCGGCTCCCGACCGCCGCGGCCGCGACCGCCTCGTCCAGGCGCCCCAGCATCATCAACGACCGCGCGAGCCAGAGCCGCTCGTAGCGGCCCAGCAGGCGATCCTCCGCGCCGCCGTACCAGGCGACGGCACGCTCGGCCGCCTCGAGCGCGCCGGCCGAGTCGCCGTGTGCCAGCAGCTCGGCCGCTGTCTCCTGGCAGATGAGTCCGGGGCTGAGGGAGCCCTGGACCCGGACGCTGGCGTCGACGCCCAGTCGAAGCACCGCGTCGACCGCGGCCAGCGCATCGTGCCGCCGCCCGAGCCCGGCGAGCGCCCGCGCGGCGATCAGGTGCGTGCCGGCCCGGTCGGGAAAGGCCCGCTCGAGACGGCGGGCGTGCTGCAGCTCCGACTGGAAGTCGCCCAGCAGGTGCTCGGCGGCGGTGAGGTCGCGCCAGTACACGCTCTTGGCGGAATCCGAGAGCCAGCCGAGCTCGTGGGCCGGATCGATGCTCCGGAGGAAATCGCGGGCCACGCGTGGGCGCCCGCTCGTGAGCGCGAAGAAGCCCGCGGTGTAGACCGCGTAGGTCGAGCGCGGCCGGAGCGCCGCCTGCTCGGCCGCCAGGTGGAAGGCCTCGTGCCACTGATTGCGGCAGCGCGCCGAGCTGATGCCGAGGGTGAGCTGGTCGAACCGGTTGAGCGCGGAGGTCCGGCCCGCGAGGGCGGCGGTGACCGAGTCGGTCAGGGCGCACCCCGCCCCGTTGGCGCCGACGAAGGCGAGCCAGACGGCCGCCGTCAGGAAGGTCGAGTCGCTCGCCGCGGCATACCGGAAGAAGTCGCGCGCCTCGGTCGCCGGCCGTCCCTGCCAGTAGGCCGCCTGGCCGGCCACGAACGCCTGGTAGGCGGCATAGGGCGGCGGCGCCGACGGCTGCGCGGTGAACGGCCGGAACTCGACGTCGAGCGCGCCCGCCACCGCCGTCATCACTTGCTGCTGCAGCAGCTCCAGCGCCTTGACCGACTCGCTTCGGGCCACGCGCACCGGCGTGACGGTCTGCAGCACCTCTCCGGTGGCGACGTCGAGCACCGTGCTCCGGACGGCCAGCGTATCCTCGGAGACGTAGTAACTGCCCGCCACCACGCTGCCGGCGCCGTTCCGGCGGGCCAGCTCCAGTGGATCGGTCGGTCGGCCGGACGGCGTGCGACCCTGCACATAGAGCGCGCCCACATCCACCACCTCGACGGCGGGGGTCCGGGCGAGCCCGCGGGTGACCCAGTCGGCGGCCATGCTGCCGAACTGCTCCAGCGCCGGGTCCCCGGTCCGGTTGGCGAAGACCGCGACCACCACGCGGGTGCGATCGGGCCGGCTCCCCCGCCACCGGCGGACGGCCAGGAGCGCGAGGCCGGCCGCGGCAAGGACGCCGAGGGCGAGCAGGCCCCACCGACGGTCGGTGGAACGATCGAAAGGAGGCACGGAGGCTCGGGTGAGGGTCGCTGTACAGTGGCCGCCGGCGGCCGGGGGGACAAGTGGGCCGGGGCCTGCCAAATGCAGGCGGGCACATTACATTCCGCGCTCTCCGGGATACGGGGCGTAGCGCAGCCCGGTTAGCGCGCCTGCTTCGGGAGCAGGAGGTCCGGGGTTCAAATCCCCGCGCCCCGACTGACATACGAACGCCGAACCGCTTCCCTGGGAAGCGGTTCGGCGTTCGTCATTGACTCCCAGCCGGGCGGACGGGGTGGCGGCCGCCCTGCCCGATGCGTACGTTGCCCAGTCCAGCTCTCGTTTCCGCCGTCGCGCACCGACCTCATGACACCACGCAGTCTCGGCTCGTCCACGCTCCTTGTGCTGCAGGCGCTCGCCCGCGGCTTCCGCTACGGCTTCGACGTCATGGACGCGACCGGGCTTCCCAGTGGAACCGTGTATCCGATCCTCAGCAGGCTCGAAGCGACGGGCCTCGCGCGCTCGGCCTGGGAGGATCCCCGCGTCGCGCGGCGCCAGAAGCGGCCGCCGCGGCGATACTACGAGATCACCGCCGCCGGCACGGCCGAACTCGACCACGCCATCCAGCGGCTGAGCGAGCCTGCCTCCAAGGCCTCCAAGGGCCTGCCGCACTGAGCGGGGGGCGCCGAGCGGCGGTCGTCCACTTCAGGAGCTCCGCCTGAGCCGCCCCGCCACCCGGGCCGCCGCCTCGCTCCGGCGCCGGGCATGCAGCTTCTCCAGGATGTGATGGACGTGGTTCTTCACGGTCGCCAGCTCGATGCCGAGCCGGCGGGCGATCTCCGCATTCGAGCACCCCTGGTCGATGTGAAACACGATCTCCCGCTCGCGCGGCGTGAGCGGGACGCGCGGGGCGGCACCCGGCGCCTCCGCGGCGCGCGCCTGCAACCGGCGCACGAACCGGGCGGTCAGCGCGGGACTGCAGTGGACCTCGCCCCGTGACGCGGCATCGAGGGCAAGCCGAAGCTCTTCGAGCGAGCTCTCCCGCAGGACGAACCCCGCGGCTCCCGCCTCGGCCCACGCCAGCAGCTCGTCGTCGTCGGGCGAGAGTCCGAGGGGCACGATGCGGGTCTCGGGATGAACCAGCAGGAAGGTGCGGAGCGCAGCGCGACCCTCTTCGCCGGACAGTCCAAGGACCACGACGTCGGGTGACGACTCAGCCAGCAGGCGGAGACCTTCATCAGGTGTGGCGACGGCTCCGATGACGGTGAGCGCGGCGGACCCCAGTACCTGAGCCAGCGCCTCCCGGTACACCCGATTCTCGACGACGATGAGCAGCCTGAGCATTGCCTTGCCCTGCGGGATTTCGTGAACCTCCGCCCGAGATCTACCGCCCGGTACCGCCGCCGTCTAGACCGGAAGGTCCAGCCACCGACGGGCCAGCGGCACCACCGCGCTTCACCAGCGATTCATCCCCCCGCCGCCGCGCCCCATGGATCCGCCGGTCCATTTCGAGCCCGAGGCTCCCTGCCAAGATTGTCTCGCCGGGTCTCAACCCGAACGACACCGCATCTCAGACGAGTCACGGAAAGCGAGCAACGTATGGCCGAGGCGGTCGGTCCCATCTGGGCTGCTGGCTTCCAGCAGATCACCAAGAGCGGTTACGACATCATCTTCCTGCCGGATCTCCACAACGACGAGCTGCAGAAGGCCGGCAAGGCACCGGTCTACTACTGGCTCCCCAACACCGTCCGCCTCGCCCGGAAGGGCGGCGACGCGGGCGACTACAAGTTCCACTTCATCCACTTCGAAGGTGTCCGGAGCGACTCCACCAGCATCGGGGTCGAGGGCAACAACGAGGTCACCGGCGGCCTGCTCGGCTTCTCCACCACTTCGGCACCGCCGATCTCGGTGCTGCAGGAATGCCAGGACACGCTGCTCAACATCTTCAAGGGGAACGACGACAAGTACTGGGGCTGGCGCACGCCGGTCGCGCCGATGTTCCGCCCCGCGCCGATCGTGTCGAACACGACGACGATCACCAATCTCTCGCCCAACCCGGACGGCAGCGTGCCCGCCCCCGCGCCGACGGGCGGCACGACGACACCGGCGCCCGGTCCCGCCGGACCTCCAGGCGTCGGACCGCGCAGCCTAACGGCCGGGCGCCGCCTCGCGCTCACCCGGTCGTTCCAGCCGCCGATCTTCCAGTCGTCGCTCCGGAGCGTCCCGCTCCGCTCGGCGATGCGCGCCTCGAACCTCGACCAGTGGTACTGCAACCTGCAGGGCCAGGGCTCGGGATCGGTGAACCCGCTGGCCGAGAACGCCTATTCCGGGCTGGTCGGCAGCCTGCCCGCAGCACTCATCTGGTCCAGCTTTCACGGCGGAACCGGCGGGATCTCCGTCTGGCAGAAGCTCCGGCTCAAGGTGTGGAGCCCGGCGGTGCACATCCACATCGAGGGCGACTGGGACAAGATCCAGGCCCACTTCTCCGCCGCGGGGCACTACGGCGGC
>DASSYY010000282.1:0-3815 GCA_035703025.1 Gemmatimonadales bacterium
CGCACGAGCGCGTTGTCCTCGAACACGCGCAGCGTGGCCATGGGACCGGCGAAGTGCACGACGCCGCCCCAGTCCCGAAACAGCGGCTCGGCCACGCGGACCTCGGCGCCGAACTGGTCGCAGAGGTCGGGAGTGGCGAACGGCATCAGCGGGGCGGCCGTGGCTGGGCGGGCTGCGTCGGTGTGGAGACGAGGTGGCGCCGCATCCGCTCGACTTCGGCGCGCATCTCGGCCAGGTCGGCCTCCATACGCTCGAGCGAGCGGAGCAGCTCGACGACGGCGCCGGGCGGAACGCTGTCGACCCCCGGCCGGGAGGCGGCAGGGGATGACGCCGGCGGGCGCGACGGGGACGATGCGGGCTGCGGATCCGGCACCATCACGGAGGTCACGCCGCGGACCCGGCGGGGCTCGATCACGAAGTTCCAGATCAACGCCGCCAGCGCCAGCAGGAGCAGCACGCCCTGGGCGCCCAGCGACTCCGCGGTGGGATAGATGCCGAGCGCGGGAATCCGCGGGGCCCAGGGCAGGACGGTCGTGCCGATCAGCGCGCCCTCCTGGAGCTCGGCGATGCCCTTCCCCGCGAAGACGAACGCCATGTAGTACAGGAACGCGCTCGTCACCGCGAAGAACGGCTTGAGCGGCAGCCGGACGCCGAAGCGGTTGATCGCGATGTAGACGCCGACCAGCACCACCGACCCCGCGAGAATGCCGCCGACCACCGGCATGGCGCCGGCGGCCGTGCCGGCCACGAAGAGCGCCTTGTAGAACAGCACGGTCTCGAAGCCCTCGCGGTAGACCGCGAGGAACGCTGCGCTCGCCAGCGCCAGCGCCGAGCCGCTGTTGAGCGCGTCCTGCACCTTGCTCTTCACGAAGTGATTCCACTTCACGACTTCCATCTTCGACAGCAGCCAGTAGCTGACGTAGAAGAGCACGGCCGTCGCGACCACCATCGTGCCGCCCTCGAGCGCCTCCCGGTGAGCCGGGCTCAGGACGAAGATCGTCTCCAGTGCCACCGCCGTGAGCAGGCTCGCGCCGACCGCCGCGCCGACGCCCACATGAATGTCCCGGCGGCGGTGCGACGCTCCCATCTTCACCAGGAAGGTCATCAGCGCCCCGACGATGAGGATCGCCTCGAGACCTTCGCGCAGCATGATGATGAACGACTGCATGAAGAGGTTGAACGGCGAGTCCTGATCGCTGAGCGTGCGCTCGGCGTTCTCGAGACCGCCGTCGAGCCGGCGGCGGAGCGCGTCGAGCTCGGCGGGAGTGGCGCCGCCCGCGGCCCGGGTCCGGAGCGAGGCGAAGGCGGTCTCGAGCTCCGCGGCCAGTCCGGGGTTCTTGGCCCGCACGCCGCGCTCGACCTGCTCGAACGTCATGTAGGCGTCGAAGGCGCGCCCGCTGGCGGCGGGATCGCCGGTGCGCGCGAGGGCGAAGGCCGAATCGAGCTGGGCGCGGACCTGCGCGAAGACCTGCTCGTTCTGGGCGCCGGTATGGTCGGCCTGGAAGGTGCGGACCGCGGCGAGTCGGCCGAGCGCGTCGGGGCCGCTGTCCGCGCTCACGCCGAGCGCGGCGAGCACCGCCTCGTCCGACATCTTGCCGGTGGTCGCGAACGCGCGGAGCGAAGGCGGCACGTCGCCCCGGGGCGCCGGCACCCGGAGAATGCTGGCGTAGAGCGCCGCCGCCCAGCGATCCTCGGCGGGGAGCCGCGCCTCGTAGGCCGGCATCGCCGTGCCCACCGTCCCGATGCTGATCCGGCGGTAATAGTCCAGCGGCGAGACGCCGCGGAGCGCCGCGCCGTCAGCCAGGTTGGTGGGCCGCGGATCGAGGCCGGCGGCGAGGGTGCCGTCCCCGCGGCCGACCGCACCGTGACAGCTGGCGCAGTTGGCCTGGTAGACCTCGGCGCCGCGCGCGAGCGACGGCGTCAGTGCCGGCAGCTCGTCGAGCGTCACACCCAGGCGCTCCGACAGGCCGGCGGAGAGGGAGCGGACATGCGCGTCGAGCGAATCGGCGGGAGCGGTGCGTCGCACGAGCGCGAGCAGTGCGTCGATTTCGGAAGTGGCGGAACGGCCGGCGTCGGGCGGGAGCAGGGCGGCGGAGCGGCGGGCCTCCTGGAGGAACAGCTCGGCTTCCTCCACCTCGGCCTTGGCGACCACCCGCCCGTCGATCACCCCGATCCGGTACTCCTGGGCGGCGAGCTGGGCCGTCGCGGCCACGCGACGGGCGACGGGTGCACGGTCCTGCGAAACGACCGGCTGCTGGGTGGCCTGGAGCGGAGACGCAGCTAGAACGATCGGAAGGAGGCCGCCGATGAGAATCATTTTCATCCAGTTTGAGGTACCTGGAATAAATTAGAGTCGGCAGGTCGGAATTGCTAGAGGGCGGGCCCGGTCCCCTGCTCCAACTGCGTCCCCACCATCGCGATCGCTCCCGCCGAGGTCGCGGAGTGCGTCAGGCTCACCTGCACCGCCAGCCCCCCATTAGCCTCGGCCAGCCGGGCAGCCAGTCCGTGCAGCCGAATGGCCGGCCGCCCATCGCCGTCCCGGGTGACCTCGATGTCCCGCCAGCCCACGCCGCGCGCGCCGGGGAGCGACTGCAGTGCCTTGTACACCGCCTCCTTGGCGGCGATCCGCGCGCCGGCGTGCCCGGTGGGGTCCGGGCGGGTAGCCAGGTAGGCGCGCTCCTCGTCGGTGAAGAACTTCCGCATGGCGTGCTCACCCTTGTGGGACAGGAGCCGCGCCACGCGCTCGAGGTCCACCAGGTCCACACCGACCCCGATGACGTTCACACCCGGGCCCACCAGAACGCCGCCAGTCCCTCGAGCGGCGGGGGCACAGGCAGGTAGCCGCCGAGCACCAGACCCAGATAGGTCGCGGCGCCGACCACCACCGCGGTCAGCAGCCAGACCGGCCACACCGGACGGTGCCAGGCGTGTACCTGGGCGATCTCGAGGGCCCAGCGCTCCTGCTCGCGCCGGGCCGCTTCTTCGAGCGCGATCCACGCCGACTCCAGGCGGCGGGCCGCGGCGGCCAGGGCCGACTGCCAGGCCTGGGCACCGGCGGCGCCGCGGCCGCGCGCGCTGCCGATCGTGCGCGCGGCCACCTCGAGCTGATCGAGCGCCGCGACGAACTGAGCTCCGCCACTGCCGAGTCGGGCGCCAATGGCGCGAACGTCTTCGTCGGTGAGCGCGAGCCGGGCCAGCCGGCGCCTCGGAAAGCGGGACTCCTCCGCGGCCTCACGCAGGCCGGTATTGGCTTCGTCCGCGATGCGCTCCGCGGCCGTCTCGACCGCGTGTTCCCAGAGTCCCAGCCACGCGACCCGGCCGAGCGAGGCCACCGCGCTGTCGTGATCCCCGCCGGCCGCGAATGAGCGGCCCGCCGCGGCGAGGTCGAAGACGCCGGTGACGAGGCCGAGCCGGACGTCGTCGAGTGAGATCCGCAGCGCGCCCCGCCGGCCGGGAGGTGGATCGACCAGCCGCCCGAGCGACGGGCCAAGCTCGGGGACGACCCAGACCTGTTCCGAGCCGGGCGCCATGATCACGACCAGGCCAGGACCGCGGGCCGTCCGGTGCGGGCCTCGAACCGGCGGACGAACTCGGCGAGCGAGTCGGCGGTGAACGTTTCCCGGCCGATGCCGGTGGCGCGAATGGCGCGCTCGATCTGCGCGGGCGCGCCCTCGACCTCGAGCAGCGGATCCATGTCCGGGTAGCGCTCGAGTCGCATCGTGGCTCCGTCCATCTCGTAGATCTCCACCTCGCGGTCGATCGCATGGACCACGTCGTAGCCGAGTGCCGAGAGGAATGCCTGCGGGGAGGCCGCG
>DASSYY010000406.1:0-2612 GCA_035703025.1 Gemmatimonadales bacterium
CCGCTCGCCGAGGCGCTGACTTCCCGGCCCGCGGTGTCGCCGGACTGCCAGTGGGCGACCTTCGTGCGCAACCACGACGAGCTGACGCTGGACAAGCTGTCGGGCTCCGAGCGAGAGGAGGTCTTCGCCGCCTTCGGCCCCGACGAGTCCATGCAGCTGTTCGGCCGCGGCCTGCGCCGGCGCCTGCCGAGCATGATCGACGGCGACGAGCGGGTGCTGCGGATGATCTACAGCCTCGCCTTCTCGCTTCCGGGCACGCCTGTGCTCTTCTACGGCGAGGAGATCGGGATGGCCGAGAACCTCGAGATCGAGGGGCGCATGAGCGTGCGCGCTCCCATGCAGTGGTCTGGAGAGCGCCACGGCGGGTTCTCGACGGCCGCCAGAGCGCGCGACCTGTGCCGGCCCGTCCTCGAGGACGGGCGCTTCGGGGCGCAGGAGGTCAACGTCTGGCGCCAGCGCCGCGACGAAGGCTCGCTGCTCAACTGGTTCGAGCGCCTCATCCGCCGCCGCCGCGAGTGCCCCGAGCTGGGTTTCGGCACGCTGGAGGTCCTGGACCCCGGCTCGCCTTCGGTGCTCGCCCACCGCTGCGACTGGCAGGGGAGCACGGTGCTGGCGCTGCACGAGCTGTCGGGCCGCAAGGCGACCGCGCGCCTGACGCTGGACGAGCCCGACGACGCCGAAACGCTGGTGGACCTGTTCGGCGACGACGAGCTGTCCGTCGCACCGGGTGAGCCGTTCGATCTGGACCTGCGCCCGTACGATCACCGCTGGTTTCGGGTGCGCCGCAAGGGACACCGGCTGGCGCCCTGATCCTGAGTCAGCGCCCGAGGCTCCAGGAGAACCGGGCGCTGACGCGGTTCTGCGGCCGGCGAGCCGACCCGGTGTCATCGAAGCCGAAGGTGACGCGCTCGGCGGTGCTGCGCTCGGGATCTCGAACACGACCCAGCCGCCGCCGCAGCCGTCGCGCAGCGAGTCGAACGAGTCGGCGTAGTTTGTCTCGGGGAACTTCAGACGCCCGTGCCCGCCGCCGGACGTCTCGATCCCGAAGTCGTACGGTCCCGTCGCGCCCGCGTGGTTGCTGCAGACGCGGACCCGCACGCCGACCAGCGCGTGGCCCGGCGTCGGCTGCGACAGCCCGGTCACATCGCGCTCCGGCACGGGAACCGCCGTGTCGACCTTCTCGACCGTCACCTCCAGGCCCTTGGCCGAGAGCTTTTCGCCGACATCGCCGGAGCGCTCCGTCTTCCCGCAGCCGCCGGCCGCCGTCGCGGAGCCTGCGAGCACGCAGAGGATCAGGGCACGGGTCGCCACGGCCCTATAGTGGCGGCTCCCCGGTTCGCCCACGGAGGGCACGTGTTCACCAGCAGGGTCGCGGTTCTCATCTCCCGTCCGCTGGACGAGGTCTTCGCGTATGTCGCGGACGCCCGGAACCGGCCGGCCTGGGACGAGAGCGTCGACACCGAGGAGCTCACGTCACCGGAGCCGATCGAGGTCGGGACGACGGTTCGCACACGGTTCCGCTCGATGGGCCGCCGGTACGAGTACACCTGGGTGGTCGTCGCACACCAGCCACCCAACCGGATGACCATCGAGAGCACGTCGGGGCCGTTCCCGACGACCCTCGACTACGAGCTGGAGGGCCGGGACGGTGGCACGTGGGTGGACTTTTCGGTCACGGGTCGCCCGACGGGGCTGCTCCGGCTGCTCCAGCCGCTGGTCGCCCGCAACACGCAGTCCAACCTGGACCGGGGCTTTGAGCGCCTGCGTCAGCTTCTGGAGGCCGGGAGCTAGCCGAGCTCGGCGATGGCGGCGCGGACCTCGGCCTCCGTGGGCGAGGGGCCGAACTCCGTCAGGCACCAGGTCGCACCCGCGGCCTCCCAGGGCCCGAGGTCCGCGCCCAAGGGGATGCTGGCGATGACGTCGTAGCCGTCGCGGGCGGGCACCTCGGCGACGAGCTCCGCCAGCTCCTCGGGGCCGGGGAGGTCGATGGGGAACAGGCCGTCCCAGCGCGCCGCCCGGCGCACCGGCCGCCGGTTGGGATAGCGGGCCGCCACCCACACCGGGATCCGCGGGCGCTGGACCGGCGGCGGCAGCAGGCCGCCGTCCCAGTAGCCGGCCAGCTTCTCCAGACCCTCGTCGAGCAGCCGGCCGCGCTCCACCGGGTCGGCCGGATCGCCGAACGGCTCGAACTCGCCGTGGCGGTCGCCGCCCAGTCCGACGCCGAGCACCAGCCGGCCCCGGCTCAGGTGGTCGAGCGTGACGGTCTCGCGCGCCAGCTTGTGAGCGCGCCGGCGAGCCAGCGGGGTGACCAGCGGGCCGAGCCTGACCCGGTCGGTGGCGGAGGCGATGGCGGCCAGCACGATCCAGGGGTCCGACACGGCCTCGACCGGCGCGGAGTAGCGGATGTGGTCCCAGACGAAGAAGCCGTCCCATCCCGCCTTCTCCGCCTCCCGGGCAAGGTCCGCCACGAGCCGCGGATCGGAGAGCTCGTCGAACGGGGCCACGAAGATGCCGCGGTGCATGGCGGCACCGTACAGGCGGGGGCGCCGTCAATCGTGGCTTCGACGTCGTCTTGGGCTAGACTTGTCGCATCGTGCCGGGTTAGTCCGGCG
>DASSYY010000062.1:0-8259 GCA_035703025.1 Gemmatimonadales bacterium
CTTCATTCCACCGGAGCAGCGGTTCTACGCCGGCGGCCCGAACGACGTGCGCGGCTACGAGCGCAACGAGCTCGGCGAGGTGGTCTACGTCGTGCCCAAGGGCGAGGTGGACACCGCTGCCCTGGAGCTGCGGGAGATCGACCCCCGGCGGGTGACGGTGGCCGCCACGGGCGGCAATACCCTCGTGGTCGGCAACGTCGAGCTCCGCGCGCCCTCCCCGGTGTTCAGCTCGCGGCTCCGACTGGCGGCGTTCGTGGACGCCGGCGGCGTCTGGCAGCGCGGCAGCGGCAACCCGGCCGTGATCCGGGTGACGCCGGGGGTGGGGATCCGGCTGGCCACGCCGCTCGGACCGGCCCGACTCGACGTGGCGTACAACCCCTACAAACTGCAGGCGGGCACGCTGTTCCAGGTCGACACCCTGGGCGCACTCACGGCGGTGCAGGAGTCCTACGTCAAGGCGCGGGGCAGCAAGTTCACCTTCCACTTCGCGGTGGGACAGGCCTTCTGATGCGCCGGCGGATCGCGCGGTTCTTCTTCGTCTTCCTGCTCGGCACCGTGGCGATGGTGCTGGGCGTGGTGACCTCGATGACGCTCACGCCCCCGGGCCGGAACCTGCTCGCGCGCACGGTCTCCCGGGGGCTCGACCGGATCATCATCGGCCAGGTGAAGGTCGGCGCGATTTCGGGCTCGTTCATCTACGACCTCGCGATCGAGGACCTGGTCGTCCGCGACACCTCGGGCGCCCTGCTCGCCGACCTGCCGCGCGTGCGGGTGACGTACCGGCTGCCGAACCTGCTGGCCGGCCAGGTGCTCCTCAGCAGCGTCACGCTCGACCATCCGACGCTCCAGCTGATCAAACTCCGCAACGGCCGGATGAACTTCGAGGAGGTGCTCGGCCTCAAGAAGGGGAAGGGCACCGGCCCTGGGCCGCTGATCGACTTCTACAAGGTGAAGGTCACCGGCGGCACGCTCCGGATCGCGCTCCCCTGGAACCCCGATCGGTCGCTCCGCACGGTGGCCCAGCGCGACTCCGCCCTCGAGGCCGAGCGGGCCAAGCCCGGGCGGGTGGTCGAGGAGGGCGGCGACGGGCTCCGGAAGGTGATCCTGCTCTCCGACCTCGACGCCCGCTTCGCCCGGCTCCGCATCGCGACGCCGGACAAGCTGCCGTTCACCGTCGACATCGACTCGCTCGCGACCCGGGTGAGCGATCCGGCGCTGACGCTGACGGACGCGGTGGGACGGGTCCGGCTCCACGGCGACAGCGCGATCTTCAGCCTGTCGCGCGGCTCGCTGCCCGACACCCGGTTCTCGGGCGGCGGCGCCGTCACCTGGCCGCACGACACGACGCTGTTCGACTTCCAGGTGATCTCACCCCACGTCAACCTGGACGACCTGCACTGGGTCTCGCCCGATTTCCCGGCCATGACCGGCAGCGGCGTGCTCGCGGCCAAGTCGGAGACCGGCGCCCGGACCGCCTACGACATTCGCGACCTGCATCTCCGGAACGGCGAGCAGCGGATCGACGGCGCGCTGGTCGCGATCACCGACCGCAAGCGCGGGCTCGGGTTCCGGGACATGAACGTGACGCTCCGGAACCTCGACCTCGACGCGGCGCGGGCGTATGTCGACTCGCTGCCGTTCTTCGGCACGCTGAGCGGCACCGTGGCCGGCGCGGGGTTCCTGGACGCCATGGACGTGACGCTCGACTGGGCGTTCGCGGATGCGCGGGTGCCGGGCCGGCCGGTGACGACGATCGCGGGGAACGGCATCGTCGGCTCGACCCGGGACAGCGGGCTCACCTTCACCAACTTCGTGGTGCGGCGGTCCGACGTCGACCTCCGCACCGTGCGGCTGCTCGCCCCCGCGGTGATCATCGAGGGGCGGCTGGCCGCCGCCGGCACGCTCGACGGCCCGCTCCGGAACGTCACCTTCCGCGGCACCGCGCGGCAGCAGGACGGCGACCGGCCGCCCAGCACCGCGAACGGCACGGTGTACCTCGACACCCGGGGCGAGTCGCTCCGGCTGGCGACCGACGTCGTGTTCGATCCGCTCTCCTTCGAGGGGATCCGGCGCGCCTTCCCGTCGCTCAAGACCCGGGGCGATCTCACCGGCCGGTTCCGCAGCGAGGGGACGCTGAGCCGCCTGGCCGTCGACGCGGACCTCACCGGCGACCTGGGCGAGGTCCAGGCCGAGGGGTTCGTCACGGTGCTGCCGCCCCGCTGGGGAGCCGACGGCCTCCGGCTTCGGTTCTCCCGCCTCGATCTCGCCACCCTCACCGGCCGCGCGCTCAGTACCTCGCTCGCCGGTGAGCTTCGCGCCACCGGCGTCATCGACACGCTGCGGGCCCCCGAGGGCGACCTCGAGGTGGCGCTGACCCGGAGCCGCGTGCGCGAATGGACGATCGACAGCCTGTTCGGGCGGGGCAGCGTGCACGACAGCGTCATCCGGGTGGACACGGCCTACGCGGAGTGGCAGGGCGCCCGGGCCTCGGGCGGCGGGACGCTGGGCTGGCGCGCGCCCCGCGACGGACGGATGCGGTTCGACTTCGCCGCCGACAGCCTCATCGGGTTCGACTCGCTGCTGCTGGCGATGACGCAGCAGAAGCGCGACACCTCCGCCGACGCGCGCCCGCTCGGCGGGCGGGCGGAGGGGCACGTCGAGCTGGCCGGCAGCCTCGACTCCCTGCTGGCGGATGGGGCCGCCGCGGTCGAGGCGTTCGAGTGGCAGCGGATCCGCTCGCCCCGGATCACCGGCGCGGGCACCTGGATCGGCGGCCGCCGCCCGCGCGTCACGGCGCGGGTCGCCAGCGACTCCATCCGGGTCCAGCAGTGGGTGCTCCGGCGGACGGCCGGCGCGGTGAGCGGCTTCGCCGACTCGCTCGGGTGGAGCGCCGGGACCGACCTCGGCGACGCGTCGCGGTTCGACGGCAGCGGGGGGTGGTACGCCCAGGGCGACGCGCGCATCCTCCGGATCGACACCCTGCTCGCGAAGCTCGCGGTCCGGCGCTACCGGCTCGACGAGCCGGTGTCGATCGCGCTGACCGATTCCGCGCCGTCGGTGACTCCGCTCCAACTCCGGTCGCTCGACGGCTCGAGCACGCTGCTGACGGCGGGCCGCGTGCCGGGCACGGCACCGGGCGATCTCCAGCTCCAGCTCCTGGGCCTCGACGTGCACGACGTCTACGGGCTGCTCCAGCGCGATACCTCGGGCGTGAGCGGCGAGATCGAGCTCGACCTGCAGGTGGGCGGGACCTCTGCCGCGCCGACCTTCCGCGGCATCGCGCGGCTGGCCGACGGCCGCTTCGGCGACTTTCAGTCGCCCTTCGTCCAGGGCGTGCTCAACTACGAGCAGCGCCGGCTCGATGCGAACCTCGATCTCTGGCGCACGGGGGAGAACCTGCTGCAGGTCGAGGCCCACCTGCCGCTGGACCTCGCATTCACCGGCGCGGAGAAGCGGCAGATCGACGGCCCGCTGTCGGTGCGGGCCCACACCGACAGCGTGTCGCTCGGCCTGCTCGAGGCGATCACGCCGGCGGTCAACCATGTCGGCGGTACCCTCAAGGCGGATGTCCAGGTCGGGGGGACCTGGGCCGAACCCCGGCTCGCGGGCGAGATCGACATCGCCAACGGCAGCATGTCGCTCCCGGGCCTCGGCATCAGGTTCGGCGCGGTGCGCGGGGGCGCGACGCTCGAGGGCGACTCGGTCCGCCTGCGCGACGTGGTCCTCACCAGCGGCGGCGGCAAGCTCAACGCCGGCGGCTCCGTGCGGCTGGAGAACCTGTCGCATCCGATCCTCAACCTCACGTTCCGGGCCGACCAGTTCCGCGCCATCGACGTGCGGAGCTTCCTCACGCTGGTCGGCACCGGCGATCTCGAGCTCCGCGGGCCCGTCTTCGGCGCAACGCTCACCGGCAGCCTGCTCGCCAACAGCGGCGTGCTCTACTTCGCGGACCTCGTCAACAAGCGGATCATCGATCTCGAAGACCCGTCGATCGCCGACCTGGTGGACACGACGCTGATCCGCCGCGAGAACCTCGGCGCCAAGTTCCAGAACCGGTTCCTCGACTCGCTCCGGATCGACGACCTGCGCGTGGAGATGGGGTCCGACGTCTGGCTCCGCTCGGCCGAGGCCAACATCCAGCTCGAGGGCCGCGTGCGGGTGAGCAAGCAGGGCCAGACCTACAACCCGACCGGCACGCTCAACGCCCCGCGCGGTACCTACACACTCAAGATCGGGCCCGTCACCCGGGACTTCACGGTCAATCGGGGCCAGGTGACCTACACCGGCGACCTCAACGCCGGACTCGACATCGCGGCGCAGCACACGGTGCGGAGCATCCGCGGCGACGAGATTCCGATCGTCGCCTCCATCGCCGGCACGCTGTACCAGCCCAAGCTCACGCTCGGGAGCACCATCCGGCCGCCGATCTCGGAGACCGACCTGATCTCCTACCTCATCACCGGCTACCCGGCGAACGAGGCCACGCTGCTGGGGCAGGGGAGCGCGCTGCAGACCGGCCTGTCCTACTTCTCCAGCGCGCTCTCGAGCGAGCTCGAGCGCGCGCTCATCCAGGACATCGGCGTCCCGATCGATCTGATCGAGATCCGCCCCGGCGTGTCCTCGAGCCCGAGCGGCGCGGGCTCGCTGACGCAGCTTGCCGCGGGCTGGCAGATCGGCAAGAAGACCTTCCTGACCTTCAACGCGGGCTTCTGCCCCGACTTCAGCCAGCTCAGCTACAAGAACCTCGGCGCGAGCCTCGAGTTCCGCTTCAGCCGCGAGTGGAAGCTGCAGACGGCCGTGGAGCCGACCATCCAGTCGTGCAGCAGCTTCGGCACCGCCAACCGGTTCGCCAACACCAGCCTGTACCAGGTCGGCTTCGACATCCTCTGGGAGCGCGAGTTCTAGTGCCGCGCGTGCTGTTGATCACCAATCCCGCCGCCGCCCGCACCCGCGCGAGCGCCGTGGACGTGATCATGGGGGCGTTCGCGACGGCCGGCTGGAACGCGGAGGTGCTCGCCACCGGCGGCCCGGGCGATGCGCGCCGGCTCGCGGCCGAAGGCGTGGCCGGAGGGGCGGAGATCGTCGCGGTCTTCGGCGGCGACGGCACCACGATGCAGGCCGCGGCGGCGCTGGTCGGAACCGACGTGGCGCTCGGCGTGATCCCGGGCGGCACCGGCAACCTGCTGGCGGGTAATCTCCGGATCCCGTCGGCCCCCGCCCGGGCCGTGCGCGCACTGGTCACCGCGAAGCCCAAGCTGTTCGACCTGGGCCGGATGCAGCGCCCCGACGGCGAGCACTATTTCGCGGTGGCCTGCGGCGCGGGCTACGATGCGCGGGTGATGGCGGAGACGCTGGGCGAGCACAAGCGCCGCTGGGGCATGGCGGCCTACGTGGCGACGACCCTCCGGCTCATCCGCGAGATCCGCAGCACCGACCACGTCATCACCATCGACGGCGTGGTCTACGACGCCAACGCCGCGATGGTGCTGGTGGCCAACTGCGGCGAGGTGATCCCGCCCTATGTGCGCCTCGGCGCCGGCATCCGCCCCGACGACGGGCTGCTCGACGTGGTGGTCGTCCGGGCCAACGGCTTCGGGCAGAGCGTGCGAGCCGTCTGGGACCTGCTCCGGATGGCCCCGGAGGTCGACGGGCTGGACACCTACGTGGGCTACGCCCGGGGGCGGGAAATCCGGGTCGAGAGTCACCCCGTGCAGCCGGTCCAGCTCGACGGCGAGGCCGGCGGCGAGACGCCGTTCACCGCCACGGTGGTCCCTCAAGCGATCCGGATCATGGTGCCGGGGAACGGGTGACGTTGGCGAGATGATCGGGACTGACTAATTTTTGGGGGGCATGAGTCACCCTGAGCGGAGCGAAGGGGGCATGCCTCGGGGTACGACTCCTTCGCTCCGCTCAGGTTGACGACCCTGTCCCGCGACCTTCCAAGGCAGACTTCATGGCCGGATCCGTCCTCCTGATCGATGACGATGTCGACGTATTGCGCAGCATCGGGAACTACTTCGAGCGGCTGTCCTACGAGGTGACCCGGGAGCTGAGCGGCGAGGCCGGGCTGGCCACCTTCGACCGGCTGCGGCCCGAGGTCGTCATCCTCGACCTCCGGCTCCCCGGCATGGACGGGATGGAGGTCCTGGAGCACCTCCGCCAGCGGGACGCCGCCGTCATCCTGCTCACCGGCGAGAGCGACGTCGCCACCGCCGTCCGCGCCATGCAGCTGGGCGCCGAGAACTTCCTCACCAAGCCGGTCGACATGGAGCACCTCGCCGCCGCCACGGCGCGGGTGGCCGACAAGGCGCGGCTCCGCCGGATCAACGAGGCGCTGCTCGGCCAGACGGCGCCGGGCCACGGCCTCGACTCGCTCGGCTCCTCGTCGGGCATGCAGGACTTCGCCCACCAGGTCGGCCTCCTGGCGCAGAGCGAGCGGACCACCGTGCTGCTCACCGGCGAGAGCGGCACCGGCAAGGGGTGGGTGGCCCGCATGATCCACGACCTGAGCCCGCGCGCCAAGGCGCCGTTCGTCGAGGTCAACTGCGCCGGGCTCAACGCCACCTTCCTCGACTCCGAGCTGTTCGGCCACGAGAAGGGTGCCTTCACCGACGCCAAGGACCGGAAGCAGGGCCTGTTCGAGATCGCCGACCACGGGACGATCTTCCTCGACGAGATCGGCGATCTCGCGCCGGAGCTCCAGCCCAAGCTGCTGAAGGTGCTCGAGACCAAGACCTTCCGCCGGCTGGGCGGGACCCGCGAGATCACGGTGGACGTACGGCTCATCGCGGCCACCAACAAGGATCTGCAGACCGAGGTCGAGGAGCTCCGCTTCCGGGAGGACCTCTACTACCGATTGAGCGTGATGCCGCTCCAGCTCCCCGCGGTGCGCGATCGGTCGCGCGAGGATCGGCTGGCGCTCATCACCCGGCTGCTGACCGATCTCCGCTCCGAGCTGCCCGACGGTCCGCCGACGCTCTCGAGCGAAGTGCTCGACCGGCTGCTGGCGTACGGCTGGCCCGGCAACGTGCGCGAGATGCGGAACGTGCTCGAGCGCGCCCTCATTCTGGGCCGCGGCGCGCCGGCGGTGAGCGTCGAGCACCTGCCCGGTGAGTTCCGCGCCCGGCCCGGCATCGGCGACCGGCGGCACACTCCGCTCAGCCTCGAGGATCTCGAGCGCCAGCACATCGAACGGACCCTCAAGCACCACACCGGCAACCGGACCCGGGCCGCCATCGAGCTCGGGATCTCGCGCGCCACGCTGATCAACAAGATCAAGCGCTACAACCTGACCTCCTGAGGTCGCCTTGGCCGAGATTCACGAGCACGATGCCATGGGCTGCCGGGCCTGCGGCCGGGAGGAGCGCGCCTCCGAAGGGTATCCCTGCGCCGGCTGCGGCACGTTCATCTGCCTCATCTGCAGCTTCCGCGGCGTGACCCTCTGCCGCGAGTGCGCCGCCAAGGACGCCAAGTCTCCGTGACCGCCGTGATCGCCCGCGTTGCCATCGCGCCGGTCTTCGCCGGGCCGACGCTGCGGGCCGAGCAGGTGAGCCAGCTCGTCCTCGGCGAGACCGCCACCGTGATCGAGGCCTCGGCCGACTGGCGCCGCGTGCGCACCGATCTCGACGCCTACACCGGCTGGGTCCACGCGGGCTACTGTGCCGAGGTGGACGAGCCGACCGTCGAGGCCTGGCGGCGGGAGGCGACCGGCTGGAGCCTCGGCGCGGTGGTCCGGCTGGGCGAGGCCCGGATCCGGGTGCCGCTGCGCGCCCGCGTCGTGCTGGAGCAGGAGTCGGTGCGCCTGCCCGACGGCCGCCGCGGGCGGGTCACGGAAGGCGACCTCGCCCAGGCGGCGGAGGCCGTGCCCGCCGCCCGCGCCAAGGCGCCCGAGCGCTGGGCGCTCGAGTACTTCGCCGGCTCGCCGTACGAGTGGGGCGGAGTGACGCCCTGCGGCGTCGACTGCTCCGGCGTGGTGCAGACCACCTTCCTCGCCCGGGGCATCACGCTCCCGCGCGACTCGAGCCAGCAGGCGGAGTGCGGTGCTCCCGTATCGCCCGACAACGTCCGCCCGGGCGACCTGCTGTTCTTCCGGGGCGAGGCCGGTGCGCAGGTCACCCACGTCGCGTTCGCGGGCGAAGCGGACACGCTGGTGCACTCCACCATCGCGGTGGGCGGCATGGTGCAGGAGCCCTGGCTGCCGGGCAGCCGGGCCGCGTCGCTCCGCGAGCGGCTGGTGGCGGTCCGGCGGCTGGAGGAGCG
>DASSYY010000223.1:0-5160 GCA_035703025.1 Gemmatimonadales bacterium
CGCTGGGCGGCGGCAGCGGGAAACCCGGCGGCGAGGCCTTGAACCGTGACGTGCGCCCAACCACCTTTCGGCCAATGCGTCCCGGCCGTCGGCTCTGGCTGTTCCTGCTGGCCCTTCCCGTCCTCCTCGGGCTGGCCGAAGGCACGGATCGCCACCCGGCGGTTGCAGCGGACACCGTCGCCACCATCAGTGCCCCGCGCGAGTCGCTCCCGACACCCGTCCACAACGAAGCGACCTGCGCCTTCTGCCAGGCGGCGATCTTCCCGCCCTGCGCGCCCACGCCGGCGGATGTCTCCATCACCGCCTCCGAGCTCGTGCGCGAGGTCCGCGTGGCGGCCGGCGCCCGCCTGCCGCACTTCACTTCCCACCGTCCCGCCAGCTCCCGGGCCCCACCCACGCTCCGGATCGTCTGACCGATCGCGCGCCCACGCCGGGCGTGCGCTCCTCACACATTCGGAGTCTCCATGCACGTCCGTGTTCGCACGGCCTGCCTTGCCGCCTGTTGGTGGCTCGGCAGTGCGACCGTGGCCCTGGCCCAGGTACCGGGCCAGGCCACCGCCGACTCGGTCGGCCGCGCGCTCGGCTCGCTCCGCGCGCGACTCGACTCGCTCGAGGCGGGCGCCTGCCCCACGGGGCCGGCCATCGTCGCGCCGGCCCGGTCCGGCGAGCCCCGCACCGATAGTCTGGCCGCCACGCTCGAGGCGCTGAGCCACCGCCTCGAGGCGATGCGCGCAGTCCGCTGCCCGCCGGCCGCGGGTGGCGCGCCGGCCGCGGCGCCGGCACCGGCCGATTCGTCCGACGATCTGGCTGCGCTCCGCGCCGCGGCCGCGGAGGCCGCAGCCGGTGCGCCGCAGGGAGCGGCTCCGTCCCCCACGCCCCAGGCCCGGGACACCGCTCCACCCCCACCCTCGGCCACCGAGTTCGTCGGCCGCCAGCGCAACGCCTCGGTCCTCAACCCCGAGATCAGCGCCACAGGCGACATCCGCCTGGTGGCCCGCGAGGGCCGCCAGCGCGACAACGGCGTGGCGCGCGAGTTCGAGGTGGCGCTCCAGTCGGCGCTCGACCCGTACTCCAACACCAAGATCTACCTCACCCTCGAGGACGAAGAGGTGGGGATCGAGGAGGGCTACATCTACTGGACCGGGCTGCCCGGACGCCTGCGGGTCGACGTCGGCAAGTTCCGCCAGCAGCTCGGCGACCTGAACCGCTGGCACCTCCACGCGCTTCCCGAGACCGAATACCCGCTGGTGTATCAGCGCTTCCTCGGGCCCGAAGGGCTCACGGGTGTGGGCCTCTCGCTGTACACCGCCCTGCCCGTGTCCCTGCTGGGCGGCACGCACGAAGTCTGGGCCCAGGCCACGACGGCCGAGAGCGATCCGCTCTATGCGAGCGGCCACCAGCCGACGCTGCTGCTCCGGCTCCAGAACTTCTGGCAGCTCAGCCGCTCGACCTACGCTCAGCTCGGGGTCACCGGCACCGGCGGCAACAACGACGACGAGGGGTTGCGGAGCCGCCTCGCCGGGCTCGACTTCCGCCTGACCTACCGTCCGCCCGAGGCCGGCACCCGCCGGGAGATCACCCTCCGGGCCGAAGGCTACCGGCTCCACGCCAGCGAGCTCGGCACCACGACCAATCGCTACGGCACGTTCGTGGACCTCAACGCCAAGCTCACCCGCCGCTGGGTGCTCGGCACCCGCTACGACTGGGTCGAAGCGCCGCGAGGCCTCGCCGACACCGAATGGCGGGTGACACCGTCCGTCACCTGGTGGCAGAGCGAATTCGTCTACCTCCGCCTCGAGGGCGAGCACCGCCACACCGACCTCGACGGCGCCCACAACCTGCTGTCGCTCCAGGCGGTCTGGGCGATGGGCCCCCACAAGCACGAGACCTACTGACCATGCCCACATCGCTGCTGCGCACCGCCCTGCTCGGACTCGCGGCCCTGCTTGCCCGTCCCGCCGCCGCCCTCGGCGGCCCGGGGCCGGGCGCGCCGCCGGTCAAAGTCGTCACCAGTCTCACCACCTACGGCGCCATCGCCCGCGAGATCGTGGGCGACAAGGGGACCGTCACCTCCATCGCCCAGGGCGACGAGGATCCCCACTTCGTCCAGCCGAAGCCCAGCTTCGTGGCCGTGCTGCGCGACGCCGATCTGTTCGTCACTACCGGGCTCGACCTCGAGCTCTGGGTCCCGCCGCTGCTCGACCGGGCCGGCAACCGGAAGGTGTCGGAGGGCGGCCCGGGGTACGTCACCGCCTACACCGGGATCCACCTGCTGGAGGTGCCGACGTCGCTCAGCCGCTCCGAGGGCGACATCCACGCCGACGGCAACCCGCACATCCACACCGACCCGGTGAACGGCATCATCATCGCCCGGAACATTCTCACCGGGCTCCGGCGGGTGTCGCCCGACGACGCGGCCTACTTCAGCGGACGGGAGCAGGACTTCGAGCGCCGGGTGCTCGAGGCCACGATCGGCGCCGACCTGGTCAACGTGCTCACCGCGCCCGTCGCCTTCGACCTGCTCAAGAGCGACAAGCTCTATGACTTCCTCGGCTCGAAGCAGTACCAGGGCAAGCCGCTGCTTGACCATCTGGGCGGCTGGATGAAGCAGGCGCAGGTGTTCCGCGGGAAGGAGATCGCCTGCTACCACAAGGAGTGGGCCTACTTCAGCAATCGCTACCAGGTGACCTGCGCCGAGTACATCGAGGCCAAGCCCGGCATCCCTCCGACCCCGGGGCACGTGCAGGAGGTCATCGCCCTGATGAAGCAGCGCAAGATCCCCGTGCTCTTCGCGTCCAACTATTTCGACCGGAACCAGATCCGCCAGGTGGCCGAGCGCACGGGCGCGCAGGCGGTAGTCGTGCCGGAGAACACCAACGGCGCTCCCGGCGTCAACACCTACTTCGACCTGATGAACGCGTGGGTCAACGGCCTCGCGTCGGCGTTCAAGGGAGGCGCCTCCTGATGGACCTCAGCCTCTTCCTGCCGCCTCTGGCGGCCTGCCTCGTCATCGTGGCGATCCACTCGTATCTCGGCCTTCACGTCATCGCGCGCGAGGTCATCTTCGTGGACCTGTCGCTGGCCCAGATGGCGGCGCTCGGCTCCGCCGTGGCCGTGCTCGCCGGCAGCCAGCCCGATTCGACGGCGTCATTCCTCTACGCACTTGGGTTCACCACCATCGGCGCAGCGCTCTTCGCGCTCACGCGGACCGAGGAGAAGGGGCGTGTGCCGCAGGAGGCGTTCATCGGCATCGTCTTCGTGGTCGCGTCCGCGGCTGCGATCCTGGTGGCGGACCGGACCCCGCGCGGCGGCGAGGCAATCAAGGACATCCTGGTGGGCAGCCTGCTGTGGGTGACCTGGCCGGTCATCGTGCGGCTGGCGGCGGTGTACGCCGTCATCGGCCTGTTTCACTGGGTGCTCCGCCGGCGGTTTCTGACGATCTCGTTCCAGCCCGAGACCGCGCTGGCGAGGGGCTGGAGCATCCGCTGGTGGGATTTCCTGTTCTACCTGACCTTCGGCATCGTCATCACTTTCTCGGTCCCGATCGCGGGCGTCCTGCTCGTGTTCTCGTTCCTCGTGGTGCCCGCGGCCATCGCGTTCCAGTTCACCCGGCGGTACGGCGCGCTGGCGATCGTCTCGTGGCTCGCCGGTGCGGTGGCCTCGGCGTCCGGGCTGCTGGTCTCCTTCCGCTACGATCTGCCGACCGGACCGATCGTCGTGGTGATGTTCGGCGTGCTGCTCGTGGCGGCGGGCTTGGTGCGGCGGCTGGTGGGGGTCAGAGTGCCGGCAGTGGAAGAGGCGGTGCGCGAGGCGGCATAGCGACGCGGCTTCACTGGTTCGTCAGGCCGGCCCGTCACCGCACCTTCTTCCATCCCGCCAGGTACGGCGGCGGCAGGAGCGCGGTCCGGCGCAGCAGCTCGAGGTGGCTGGCGATCACGTCGGCCAGCTGCTGGGCCGGTGCCACGTGCAGCTCGCGCAGGATGGCGGGGTGCTTTGCCGTGAGGACCAGCGCGCCATGGATGCGGCCGGCCACCCGAAGCGGCACGACCAGCCGCGCCTCACCCTCCACCAGCGTGAATGAGCTCGGCAGCTCGCCTCGCAGCACCGCGGCGAGCGTCGTCCCGGCGACCGGGATGAGCGGGAGGTCGGGCAGCGGCCGGCGCTCGCCCGGCTCGAGCAGCACGACCCGGTCGCCCTCGCTCAGCCGGATGGCGAAGCGCATCTCGTCGAACGGAATGAGGCGCGCCGCCAGGTCGGCCACGCGCCGCGTCGTGTCGGCGAATTCCGCGCCCGTGGCGAGCAGCTCCACGGCGTCGAAGAGCGAGGGACCGGCCGGTGCGGCGGGCGGCGGTGACGGCGGCGCGGCGGCCGAGGATGCGTCGACCAACGCCGAGACTTGCGCGCCGATCAGCCCCGCCACTCGGCCGAGGAGCGCCGCGTCCGCCTCGTCGTAGAGATCCGCGCTCACACTGCCCGCCAGCAGATACGCCGCGAGCCCGTGCGGGCCCCGCACGCGTACCCCCACGACCGAACGCACCTCCGCCCCGGCCGGCTCCGCCACCGTGAAGTAGCCGCGAGGCCAGTGCGCTTCCTGATAGGTGTCGGGCAGGACGACCTGGTCCCGGTTCCGGAACAGCGCATCCAGATCGAGGAGCTCGCGGCCGATCACGAGCGAGGGATCGGCCCAGAGCGGACCGCCGGCGTGCTCACCGAGCCGGTAGGCGCGGCCTCCCGCGTCGGTCACCAGCAGCTCGAGATGATCGTGCGGCAGCAGCGGCTCGAGCGCCCGACCGAGCTCGGCGACGTAGAGCTGCGGTGAGCCGGCGTGCCGGGCGAGAAAGGCGAGCGCATCGACCAGGGCCGCGGCGCGCGCCACCTGCGTCGTCGGCCCCCCACCGCCGCCCCACTGGCGCGCCATCCGTCCGAGCAGCGGCGAGAGTCGCTGGGCCACCAGCTCCAGCGTGAGGCGCTCGTCCTCCCCGTAGCGATCGGGCCGGAGATCGGCCGCCAGCAGCAGGCCCACGTCGCGGCGGCCGGAACGCACCGGCACGCAGGCGACCGACGCATACCCGGCGTCCCGCACGATGTCCTCGAGCAGCGCCATCTGGGATGGCGCCACCTGCGGCGCCGGCAGCGGCACCGCCAGGTCGTCCTGGGCCA
>DASSYY010000130.1:0-2133 GCA_035703025.1 Gemmatimonadales bacterium
CCTCACGCAGGAAGGCGCCCATCGTCGCGATGCGTTCGTCGACCGGTGCCAGGGCGGCGGCCCAGTCGGGGGCGACGAGGCCCTTGTCCACGAGTCCCGCCAACGCGCCCATGGCGCCCGAGGATAGCGAGGCCCTGCTGACAACCGCCCGGCGACCGAGGATGCTCGAGGGATAGTCCCCAACCTTCGGGTCGGTTCCGGTGCCCCGCGACGCGCACGAACGTTTGGGACTATCCCGGGAATAAAGTTGAAAGATAAACTATTGTGGTGGACATGAACGCTCGTATGCCGGCCCTGTACATCGGCCACGGCGCCCCGCCCCTGCTCGACGACCCGCTCTGGTCCGGGCAGCTGGCCGCGTGGGCCCGGGACCTCCCCCGCCCCACGGCGATCCTCATCGTCAGCGCGCACTGGGAGTCCGCGCCGGTCAGCCTGAGCGCCTCCGGCGCGCCGCTGGTCTACGACTTCGGCGGCTTCGCGCAGAAGTACTACGAGATGACCTAGGCGACCCCCGACGCCACGGCGCTCGCGGCCCGGGTCGCGGCGATGATGCCGGACAGCGAGCCGGTGCACCAGCACGGCAGCCGCGGCCTCGACCACGGCGCCTGGGTGCCGCTGAAGATCATGTACCCCGACGCCGACATCCCCGTCCTGCAGATGTCGCTGCCCACGCAGGACCCCTACAAGCTGCTCACGCTCGGCGAGCGGCTGCGCCCCCTGCGCGACGAGGGCGTGCTCATCATCGGGTCCGGCTTCCTCACCCACGGCCTGCCGTTCCTGCGCGAGTTCCGCATCGACGCGGCCGCCCCGGGCTGGTCGACCGAGTTCGACGCCTGGGCCGCCGAGGCGCTGGGCCGCGGCGACGTGGACGAGCTCGCGGCGTACAAGACGAAGGCGCCGGGCATGCCCTACGCCCACCCGACGGTCGAGCACTACACCCCGCTGTTCATCACGCTCGGCGCGGCGACGGCCGCCGACGAGCCCGGCGAGCAGCTGGTCGACGGCTTCTGGATGGGCCTCTCGAAGCGCTCGCTGCAGGTCGCCTGAGCACCCCTGACGGGCTCGGACCACCGGACCCGGCCGTGGCAGGATGCCGGGTGTGAAGGTCCTCTCCATCCAGTCCTCGGTGGCCTACGGCCACGTCGGCAACTCCGCGGCCGTCTTCCCGCTCCAGCGCATCGGCGTCGAGGTGTGGCCGGTCTACACCGTCCACTTCTCCAACCACACGGGGTACGGCGCGTGGCGCGGGCCGCTGCTGGCCGCCGCAGACGTGCGTGACGTGATCACCGGCATCGAGGAGCGCGGCGTCCTCGGACAGGTGGACGCGGTGCTCTCCGGCTACCAGGGCGGCGAGGACATCGGCGACGTGATCCTCGACGCCGTCGCCCGGGTGAAGGCGGCCAACCCCGCCGCGACGTACACCTGCGACCCGGTGATGGGCAACGCGAAGTCGGGGTGCTTCGTCAACCCCGCCATCCCGGAGCTGCTCCGCGAGCGGGTGGTGCCGGCGGCCGACGTGATCACGCCCAACCAGTTCGAGCTCGGCTTCCTCACCGGCACCGAGCCGCTGACCCTCGAGGACACGCTCGCCTCGGTCGACCTCGCCCGCGCGATGGGCCCCTCGACGGTGCTGGTCACCAGTATCGAGCGCCCCGACCGGCCGGCGGACACCATCGAGATGCTGGCCGCCGACGACACCGGCGCGTGGATCGTGCAGACCCCGCTGCTGCCGCTCAAGGCCAACGGGTCCGGAGACGTCACGGCGGCTCTCTTCACCGCCCACCGCCACGAGACCGGGTCGATCGCCGAGGCGCTCGGCCGCACCGTCAGCAGCGTCTTCGACCTGCTGGAGAACACCCACGAGTCGGGCGAGCGCGAGCTCGCGCTCGTGGAGTCGCAGGAGACGTTCGCGCACCCGCGGATGCAGTTCGAGGTCCGGCAAGTGCTCTGAGAGCCGGTGACAGGAATCGAACCCGCGACATCTTCTTTACAAGAGAAGCGCTCTACCAACTGAGCTACACCGGCGACGCCGCGTGCGCGGCGGCCACATCGTAGTGCCGCCGCGCGTCGCCGTTCGAATCAAGCGGCGATCACGCCGCGGCGCGCTCTCCCAGGAACGCGTCGATCGACCGG
>DASSYY010000178.1:0-7518 GCA_035703025.1 Gemmatimonadales bacterium
GACCCTCGTGGGAATTCCAGGCGCCGGAAGGCAGCGGTGCCGCCCTCGAGGAGCCGCAGCCGCAGCCGGCCCGCACCGGCTGGCGCGGCAAGGTGGCGATCGTCACCGGCGGCGCCACCGGCCTCGGCCGGCACATCGCGATCGAGTTCGGCAAGCTCGGGTGCCACGTCGCCTTCTGCTTCGTGAACATGCCCGGCCGGGACGTGAGCGAGCAGGCCGTGCTCACCGAGGCCGCCCTCACGGCGATGGGGGTTGGCGTGCTCGCCCAGCGCTGCGACGTGCGGGACCGGGACGCCGTGGAGCGCTTCGTCACCGAGACCAAGCAGCGGCTGGGCGGCGTCCATTTCCTGATCAACAACGCGGGGATCGCCAACGATGGCGCGCTCTGGCGGCTGAGCGCGGAGGCGTGGCACGAGGTGCTCGACACCAACGTCACCGGGGCCTTCAACTGCATCCGCGCGGTCGCGCCGATCTTCCGGGGGCAGCACTACGGCAAGATCGTGAGCGTCAGTGCGCACCAGGCGGAACGGCCCGGGTTCGGCGTCGCCAACTACGCCGCGAGCAAGGCCGCACTGCTCGGGCTCACCCGCGCCGCTGCCGTCGAGCTCGGCCCCGCCAACGTCAACGTCAACGCCGTGGCACCCGGGTTCATCCGCACCGAGCGGATGGCGATGCTTCCGTCGGAGGTCATCGAGCGGGCCCAGAAGAGCTCGGTGCTCGGCCGCGTCGCGGAGCCGGACGACGTGGCGCACGTGATCTCGTTCCTCTGCTCGGAGTCGGCGCGGCACATCACGGGGCAGACCATCGTCGTGGACGGGGGGTTGTCGCTGGAGTAGGCGGCGCGACTTTTTCCCACCCCCCACTCCCATTACCTTCCCGCCGTGCCCCGCCATTCCGTCGTGACGTTCGTCCTCGCGCTGCTGCTGGCCACGCCGCTCGCGGCGCAGAAAGTGCCGGCCCTGCCGGTGCCCACCCAGGGGTTGGCGGGACAGCAGGTGGCGCTGGTGCCGCTGACGCTGATCGCGACCGACCCCGCCTTCCAGGCCGACACGCTCTTCGACGCCTACCGCGACCGCCGCGCCACCTTGACGTGGGCCGACTCGCTGATCGGCGACGCGTTCGTGGGGCGCGCACCCGAGGTGAAGTGGGTGCTGCCCCCGGCACTCCGGAAGATCGCGCGCCGCGCGCCGGGGATCGTGGACGACCCCGACCAGATGGGCCAGGCGCTGCTGCGGGCCCCCAGGATCAAGGACGTGCCCGATCCGCTCCGGGCGTCCCTCCGGAACCTGATGGCCGTCGTCGGCGGGCGGGTGGTGATGGTGCCCGCGGCGCTCGGCTTCTCGCCCGACACCACCGGCCGGGTGCGCGCCGAGCTCTCGCTCGTGGCGGCGGATACGCGCTCGGGCAAGGTCGTCTGGCGGAGCCTGGCGCTGGGCGTCGGCCCCACCCCAGCCGCGGCGCTGGCCGCCGCCCTCGACGGTATCCTCCCGCTCGAATGACCTACGACGTCACGCTCATCCCGGGTGACGGGATCGGCCCGGAGATCACCGCTCAGACCGTCCGCGTACTCGAGGCCAGTGGCCTCCGCTTCACCTGGGACGAAGAGCTCGCCGGGATGGCCGCCGTCGAGGCGACCGGCACGCCGCTGCCCGACGCCACGGTCGAAAGCATCCGCAAGAACGCGCTGGCGCTCAAGGGCCCGCTCACGACCCCGGTCGGCACCGGGTTCCGCTCGGTCAATGTCGGATTGCGGAAGGAGTTCGGGCTGTTCGCCAACGTGCGTCCCGCCCGGACCATCGTGCCCGGCGGGCGGTTCGAGAACGTGGACATCGTCCTGGTCCGGGAGAACCTCGAGGGGTTGTACATCGGCGTGGAGCACTTCGTCCAGGTCGGCGAGGACCCGCGCGCCGTGGCCGAGTCGATGGCCATCGTCACCCGCGCGGGGTGCGAGCGGATCGTGCGCTACGCCTTCGAGTACGCGATGCGCCACGGCCGGAAGAAGGTCACGATCGTTCACAAGGCCAACATCCTCAAGATGGTCAGCGGGCTGTTCCTGGAGGTGGGGCGCGCCATCGCGAAGGAGTACGAGGGCCGGGTGGACGCGAACGACATGATCGTCGACAACACCGCCATGCAGCTCGTGATGCGCCCCGAGCAGTTCGACGTGATGGTGACCACCAACATGTTCGGCGACATCCTGAGCGACGAGGTCTCCGGGCTGGTCGGCGGCCTCGGGCTCGCACCCGGTGCCAACATCGGGACCAAGGCGGCCATTTTCGAGGCGGTGCACGGCAGCGCGCCCGACATCGCGGGGCGGGGCGTGGCCAACCCGTCGGCCCAGATGCTGGCGGCAGCCATGATGCTGGACCACGTGGGCGAGCTCGACCGGGCTGAGCGGCTCCGCGACGCCGTCCGGGATACGATCGTGCTGGACAACGTCCGGACCCGCGACCTCGGCGGCACCGCCTCCACGGAGGAGTTCGGGCGTGCGGTTGCCCGGCGGGTTGCCTGAGGTTCCCTGCGCCAAGTGCGAGCGGCGGATCCCGGGCCTCCCCTGGGGCGAGCTCTGCCCCGACTGCCGCGCCGAGCGGCAGGGGCGTGCAACCCGGCTGGCCCACCGCATCTCCCTCGCGGCGACGGCGCTGATGGCCGCGTACGTCGCGTTCCGACTCCCAGGCGATTCCTCTTCGAGGCTCTACGGAGCCGTCGCGGTGCTCGCCACCTACATCATCGTGCGGCGGGTCGCGAGCCGCGCCGCCATGGAGTTTCTCCCGAAATGACCACGATCCGCGTGGCCGGTCTCGTCCTGCTCCTCGGCGCGGTCCCCGCCGCGCTCGCCGCCCAGACCTCGCTCACGATCTACAACGACGGCCGCGTGCTGATGCGCCGGACGGTGCCGCTGACCGTGCCGAAGGGGGCCAGCACCCAGCGTGTGGCACTCGGCGCGCTCGACCCTGCGTCACTCTTCTCGCTCGACTCCACGGTCACGATCGGTGGCCTGTCCTATGATGGCGCGGTGGACGAAGGCAGCGTGCTCCGCCGGTCCGTCGGGCGCCGGGTGATCTTCCGGCTGCCCGAGTCGAAGGACACGATCAGCGCCCTGGTGCTCGGCGTCGACCCGCTCCGGCTGCAGCTGCCCGACGGCAGCGTGACGTTCAGCCCGCCGGGCGCCGCGATGTATCCGGGCGACGTGGTCGTCGCGGACCCGACCACCACGCTCCGGCTCACGAGCACCAAGTCGCAGGACCGGCTCCGCCTCGGCTACTTCACGACCGGCGCCGCCTGGCAGGCGAGCTATCAGGTCCTCCTCGGCGCGAGCGACGCCCGGGTGACGGGCAGCGCCGTGATCGAAAGCCAGACGCTCCGGGCCGAGGACGCCGAGCTGCAGCTTCTGGCGGGGGCGGTCGGGCGCGCGCAGGGTCCGCAGCCGCCCATGCCGATGGAGGATCGCCGTCTGGCGGCAGGGCTCGCCTACCAGAAGGCCGAAGCGGCGAGCGAGGAGCGGGTCGGCGAGTTCCATCTGTACTCCCTGCCGGGCCGCGGCTCGCTCCTCCCCGGGCAGACCAGCACGATCGCGCTGTTCGAGCCGGCCCAGGTGAAGTACGAGCGGAACTACGTGGTGCGCGGCCTCGTGCCCTGGTGGGGCATGCTGCCGCAGCAGGGCGACGAGACCGAGGCCCCGGTCGAGGTCTCGTACACGCTCAAGCGGCCCCGCAAGACCGAGTTCGGCGAACGCCCGCTGCCGGGCGGGATCGCGCGGCTGTTCCAGGCCGACAGCGCCGGCCGGGCGCAGCTCGTCGGTGAGGCATCGATGGACCACACGCCCGCGGGCGAGGACCTTCGTCTGTCGGCCGGCACCGCGTTCGACCTCACCGCGCGGCGGGTGCAGACGACGTACGTCACCCGACGGGACAGCACCAAGGCCGGCTGGCGCACCTCCGCGACGGCCGACTACCGGGTTACCATCCGGAACGCGACCGACAGCGCCGCCACCGTCGACGTCCGCGAGGAGCGGAGCGGCGAGTGGAGCGTGCTCCAGAGCAGCGTCCCCGCCGAGAAGCTGTCCTCGACGATCACGCGCTTCCGGGTCAAGGTGCCCGCCCGCGGCGAGGCCACGGTGACGTACCGCCTGCGCGTCATCTGGTAGCATCCCTGTGGTAGTATCCCTGGCGCGCCGGCGCGGTCCCTTCGCCCTACTCGTATCGGCATGGTAGCTTCCAGCCCATGACCACGCCCGCCATCTCGATCGTGCACCTGTCGGATCTGCACTTCGGCGGCTACGCCGACTTGGCCCAGATCGAGGCGCTCGAGGATTTCCTGCCCACGCTCGGCGCGGCCGCCACCGTCGTTTCCGGCGACCTCAGCCAGCGCGCACGGCATGGGGAGTTCCAGGCCGCGCACGCCTTTTTCAGGCGGCTGCGGGCGCACGCGCCCCTGCTGGTGGTGCCGGGAAATCACGATATCGAATGGTGGAAGAGCCCGCTCGGGCTCGCCGGCAGCTCGGTGAAGTACGCCAAGTACGCGCACTACTTCGGGGACCTGACCCCGGTGCTGAGCATTCCGGGCGCCGTCATCGCCGGCGCACTCAGCAGCTACGGCGTGGCCTTCGGGTCGCTCACGTGGAACCTGAACGACGTGGCGGTCAAGGGACATCTGCCCGCCTCGGAGACCGACCGGGTGACCCGGATCTTCGCCGACGCTCCGGCCGACGCTGTCCGCATCCTCACTGTTCATCACAACGTCCTGCGGGGCGGCCATTCGCGCCGCATGGGCCTGGCCAACTGGCGGACGGCCTACCGGCGCCTGCTCAAGACCGGTGCCGACGTCATTCTCTGCGGGCACGACCATCACGAGGGCGCCGGCCAGGTCGAGGGCACGCTGGCCGTGAGCACCGCCGGCACCCACAGCTTCCGGACGCGTGGCGGGCGGCCTTCGGTGTTCAATCTCGTCCAGATCGACGCCCTGGCGGTCCATATCCGTCACTTCCGCTGGGAAGCCACCGGCCGCCGGTTCCTCAGCTCGGACATGAATTCCTTCGCGCGCCAGGGCCCGCCGCAGGTCGCGGTCTCCGTTGCCGGCCACGAGATCGGGCGGTGAACGAGCTGCTCGAGCATCGCCTCAAGCTGCTGGGCCTCAAGGACGTCGACCGGATTTTCACTCACACCAACCGCACCGTGATGATCAGCCTCGCGCGCCGGGTGCTCCGGCTGCACCGCGGGTACGCCAGCGCGCCCGACCGCGTGCTGCGCGCCATCGTCCGGTTTCTCGACCCGCGTGTCCCGCGCGCCGCCCGGCGCGGCGCCGAGCGGGAGTTCCTGGGCTTCCCGGTCGAGCTGTATGCGCCGCCGCCGGCCCGTCCCGTTCGGCGCGAGCGGCCGCGGCCCGGCGACCTGATCTGGCTCGAGCGGCTGGTCTCGCTCCACGAGCGCCTGAACGAAACGCATTTCGAGCGCACGCTCGGCACGATTCCGATCCGGCTGTCGGGCCGGATGCGCACCCGGCTCGGCGAGGTGGCGGTTGATCTCCGCACCGGGCGGCCGCTGGAGATCGCGATCAGCCGGCGCCACCTCCTCCATCATCCCTGGCCGGAAGTCGAGCACACGATGCTGCACGAGATGGTGCATCAGTGGCAGGCCGAGACCGGGCTGGTGGTGAACCACGGGCGGTCGTTCCGGCTGAAGGCCGTCGCGGTGGGGATCGAGCCGCTGGCCCGCCGGATCGTCGCGCGCCGACTTCCGGGAGCCGACTCCGCCGGACGCGCCGCCGCGCAGGCCTAGGGCGTGTTCCGCCGCACAACGGACCCCGCGGGCGAGCGCTATCTTTCCGGCTCACGCGAGGAGGCCTCATGCGGTGGACGCCGGGTGGACGGAGCAGTGATCTGGAGGATCGCCGGGGCAGCAGCGGCGGGTTCGGCGGAGGCGGAATGCGCATCGGCCTGGGCGGCGCCGCCGTGCTCCTGGTCCTGAGCCTCGTCTTCAAGCAGAACTTCTTCGCCCTCCTGGGCGACGGCGGGGCGGGCGCCGAGCCCAGCGCCTCGGGTCCCGTGGCCAGCACGCCGGAAGAAGAGAAGAAGGTCGAGTTCGTCTCTTTCGTGCTGGACGATGCGCAGAGCACCTGGGACAGGCTGTTCCAGGCCCGCGGCCAGACCTACGAGCACGCCAAACTGGTGCTGTTCCGCGACGCGATCCAGTCCGCCTGCGGCTTCGCCCAGGCCGCCAGCGGGCCGTTCTACTGTCCCGGGGATGCGAAGGTCTACATCGACCTCGGATTCTACGACGAGCTGCAGCAGCGCTTCGGCGCGCCCGGCGACTTCGCCGAGGCCTACGTGCTCGCCCACGAGCTCGGCCACCACGTCCAGCGCCTGCTGGGCACCGAGGCCCAGGTGCGGGAGCAGCAGCAGAGCCGCCCCGATCTCGCGAACCAGCTCTCCGTCCGGCTGGAGCTGCAGGCGGATTGCTACGCCGGCGTCTGGGGCCACGAGACCGCGCAGCGCAACATCCTGGACCCGGGCGACGTGGACGAGGGACTCGGCGCCGCGGCGGCCGTGGGCGACGACCGGATCCAGCGGATGCAAGGGCAGGGGGTGCATCCCGAGGGGTTCACCCACGGCTCATCCGAGCAGCGCGCGAGCTGGTTCCGCCGCGGCTTCGAGTCGGGGCGCCCCGAGGATTGCGACACCTTCAAGAGCTGAGCGTGACCGCCACCCCCGACGGCTCTCATCCGGTTCTGCTCTACGACGGCACCTGCGGCTTCTGCGCGGAGAGCGTGCAGCTGGTGCTGCGGCACGACCGGCGGCAGACGCTGCGGTTCGCCGCGCTGCAGGGAGCCTTCGGTGCCGCGGCGCGAGCCCGGCATCCGGAGCTCGGCCATGTGGACTCGGTCGTCTGGCTCGAGCCCGCGAGCGCGAGCGGACCCGAGCGCGTCCTCGTTCGCTCGGATGCGGCGCTCCGGGTGGCGACCTACCTGGGCGGGTGGTTCACGCTGGCCCGAGTCGGCCGGCTGGTGCCGCGTGCGGTCCGAGACCGGGCCTACGACCTGATCGCCCGCCACCGGCATCGGCTGCTGGCGGCGGGTCCGAGTTGCCTCGTGCCTCCCGCGGAGGTTCGGGCGCGATTTCTGGACCCGGTGAGCTAGGCTCCTCCGGCTCTCGTGCAGTCGGGGCGCCTCAGGAGCGAGTCTTCGCCGCACCCGAGCGCGCAATCCGTGGCGCTGGCGCCACGTCCGAAGTCAGCGGACTCGTCGGTACAGGCTTGCCAGCCTCCCGGAGCCCGCGCGGTCGGCATCCGGAAGCAACGCTGCGACATCGCCACGCAACTCATCTTCTATCTTTTGCTTAGGGCCGGTCGCCGCGGCCCCCTCGTCCCCGCACCCATGCCGCCCACGCCGGATTGAGGCCGATCCCACCGGTCCTGACACAACCCTCGCCGCCGTGGTACTTTACTTGCCCTCCATCACCCTCTCTCATCGACACTTGGGGTGAGCATGACCCGCGGCCGAAGGCCGTCCATTTGCTATGTC